>NZ_JBSSAG010000036.1:0-28584 GCF_054058395.1 Thermostichus sp. OS-CIW-26
TTGAATGGTGCGAATGTGATTGCGCTTTTGGGGGCTGCTGTAAACCAGCCTAGAGGTTCGTGGTTGGCTTGCCAACTGCAGGGCTACCGAAAGCCCGCCCTGTACTGCGAAGCAGTCAGGGTCGGGTAGTTTACTACTCTGTAGGAGAACGCTTGTCCTACTGCTCAAATTGAACTCGCTAAGGATGCCTTAGGATGGCTTTTGGGATCGCCGGGACAGCTTAGCCTGGGTTCAGATTCAAGATTGGGTTAACGATGGCAACAGTGCTGCTGGTGGAAGATGATCCGATCAACGCCCGTGTTTTTGAGAAGGTGTTGCGACGGCGGGGAGGTTTTGAGGTCTTTCACAGCCAGGATGTGGAGCAGATTTTGAAGCTGGCCCAGGGGCACGAGGTGGATGTCATTTTGTTGGATGTTTCCCTGTCCCAGAGCACCTTTCGCGGCGAGGCGGTGGACGGGATCCGCATTGCCCAACTGCTGAAGGGGGATCCGAAAAGCAGCTCCATCCCCATCATTTTGGTGACGGCCCATGCGATGCGCGGCGACCGCGAGGCATTTTTGGCCCAGAGCGGGGCGGATGGTTATATCGCCAAGCCGGTGGTGGATCACGAGGAGATGGTGAATCAAGTTCGCCAGGTGTTGTCTCGAGGGCCGGGGCAGGGGTGAGTTCTCCTGGAGAAGAGTTAGGCGGCGAAGCTGTGCAAAATCGACTGCCAGAAGGGGATCCCATCCTGCCCTGGCAAATCAGGATCTGCTGCCCGCTCGGGGTGGGGCATCAAACCCAAGATCCGACCGCTGGGATCGCAAATGCCGGCAATATTATCCACAGAGCCGTTGGGCGCAACCGGAGCATAGCGAAAGACGATCTGCCCTCGATCCTGCAACTGCTTGAGGGTATCCGGGTCGCAGGTATAGCGGCCTTCCCCATGGGCGATGGGCAGGGTTAAGGTGGATCCCTGGGGATACGCGCTTGTCCAGGGAAGATCCTGCCGTTCTATACGGATCCCCACTCGGTCGCAGATAAAGTGCAGGTTGGCATTGCGCACCAGCGCCCCCGGCAGCAGGCCCGCCTCTGTTAAGATCTGAAAGCCGTTGCAGATGCCCAGCACATAGCCCCCTCGCGCCGCGTGCTCCTTCAGGGATCCCATCACCGGAGCAAAACGAGCGATGGCCCCACAACGCAAATAATCCCCATAGCTGAAGCCCCCCGGCAGCACCACCACATCCAGCTCCGACAAATCCGTCTCTCGGTGCCAGATCAGCCGCGTTGGGCAGCCCAAGAGGCCGCGGGTTACCCAGGCTACATCTCGGTCGCAGTTGGAACCCGGAAAAACAACAACGCCAAACCTCACGCCAGCCATTGGGATCCCTTAAGTGAGAGGAAAGAAGATGGTCAGATTAGAGGGATGGAAGAGGGGTTGGGGGTATTCTTGGAATGGCCATCAGATCAACCCCAAATCGCGTGAACCCATCAAATTAACCACCGATGGCAGCCACTTGGATTTGATAAGTCTCAATCACCGGGTTGGCCAGCAGTTGATGGCACAGCTCATCCACCTGGCGGTGGGCGGTCTCGGCGTCGGGGGCCTCTAGCTGCAGTTGGATATGCTTGCCAATGCGCACCTGCTGTACCTGGGTATGCCCCAGCTGATGCAAGCTGGACTGAACCGCAGCCCCGGCGGGATCGAGAACAGAGGGGCGTAGGTGAATCTGAATCTGGGCCTGGAACTGCATAGAATAAAGGCTGGATCTGTTACCAGTGTATCAGTCGGATCATCACAGCTTTGGGTTCAGTCATGGATGCGTCGCGCGTGGTGGCCATTGCCCACAACGTTTTCCGGGAAACGATTCGGGATCGGATTCTCTACCTGGTGATGGTATTTGCGGTGGCCATGCTGGGAGCCACTGTTTTGATCCCGCAGGTGGCCAACCAGGCCCACAACAAAATCATTGCCGACCTGGGGTTGGCAGCCATTCACTTCTTCGGCCTGATCGTGGCCATTTTCGTGGGCACAGGGCTGGTGAATAAGGAGATTGAAAAACGCACGGTGTATGTGCTGATCGCCAAACCCATGAGCCGGGCAGAGTTCATTGTCGGCAAGCATCTGGGCCTATCGGCGCTGCTGTCGGTGCTGGTGCTGCTGATGACGGTTGTGTTTCTGCTGAGCTTGCTGCTGGTGCAGGCCCCGATCCCCCTTTTGGCCATTCTCTGGGCAACAGTCTTCACTTTCTTAGAGCTGGTGCTGATTGTTGCCGCAGCCCTGCTGTTCGGGGTTTTCACTTCCTCGATTCTGGCCACCCTCTACACCATTGCCCTGTTCCTGATGGGCCATGCCAGCCGCGCCCTGCTGCAACTGAGCAAGCTGGTGAAAGATGCCGGATTTGGCAAACTGTTTGAGGTGATTTATTTGATCCTGCCGGATTTGGAGCGCCTCAATTTGAGAGATGCTGCGGTTTACGGCCAAGTTCCGCCCCCAGCAGAACTTCTCGGAGATGCACTGTACGGCTTGGTTTACACCCTTTTGCTGCTGATTCTGGCAGTGTTGGTGTTCGCCCGGCGTGAGTTCTGACGTTACCTCTTCCCCCATGCGTTTTTTCCACTTCTATACGCCCGAACAGGTGCCTTCATCTGGGATCCCGGAGTGTGCGGTGGCCATTGATGTGCTGCGGGCCACCACCACCATTGCCACAGCGCTGGCAGCAGGAGCAGAAGCGGTACAGGTGTTTGCCCACCTGCAGCAGCTCCAAGAGGCAAGCCAAAACTGGCCGGCTTCCCAGCGGCTTTTGGCCGGGGAACGGGGGGGCAAAGCGGTGGCGGGGTTTGATCTGGGCAACTCCCCCCTCGACTACACTCCCGACCGCGTGCGGGACAAGCGCATCTTCCTGAGCACCACCAACGGCACGCGCAGCCTACAGCGCCTGGAAGGGATCCCAGTGGTGATTACAGCAGCCCTGGTGAACTTGGGAGCCGTGGTGGATTTTCTCAGACGGGGCTCCTTTGCCGAGGTGTGGCTGGTGGGATCCGGGTGGGAAGGGGCCTTTTCGCTGGAAGATACTGCCTGTGCCGGAGCCATCTTGCATCGCCTGGGCTGCTCTTTGAACCAGTTGGGCAACGACGAGACCTTGGCGGCCTTGGCCCTCTACCAAACTTGGCAGGACGATCTGCTGGGTTTGTTGAGACGCTCTAGCCACGGGCAACGGCTATTGGGTCTGGGGCCGGAAAACGATCAGGATCTGGCCTATTGTGCCCAGCTGGATCGTCTCTCGGTGGTGCCCCGACAGGTTCAGCCAGGGGTTTTGGCCAGTGGCGGGTAGATTCTGGACAGGTGGAGCGACCTGTGGATCCCACCACCCTCTGAGCTGGAAGTAGGCGGCCATTGTCAGCATGGGCTGGATCTCAACAGGCCGGGCGTAGGCTTGGGGATCCTTCCACGCCAGATATGGTCTTCGGCTAACCTGCTTGTGCCGTGTCGGGAGCGATGCCCAGCGCTTTCTGGTGCAGCCACGCCTGCCATTCCCCTGGGATCAGCTTGTTGTTAAACGCATCGCCAGAAACAAACATATCCCGCTGATTCTGGGCCAACACAAAAATGGAGCGGCGATCGAAATGGGAAGTGAGTTTGTAGAGTGTGTAGGGGCCTTCTGAGTAGAGGGTCAGAGTTTCCTGATCCAGGCCATGGCGGCTGCTTTGGCCATAGGCCCGCAAGACCATGTTGATCAATCGCTCATAGTGCATAGACCGCAGATTAGAAAGCTACACAGAACATAGACAGATATTACGGAAGCCGCTGCCAAGGCCCGAGCGGCTCAAGTTAACTCAGCATAACAAATCCTCTTGGATTGCTAGGCAACGCCAACGCGAATGAACAAGATGGGATCCGCACCCATGCAGCGTCAAATGCAGCAGAAAAATGCGGTAGAACTTAAGGCAAGCCATCACGCAACCCTCTTGCACAGGCAACCCCCCATGGCCAACATGGCGCCCCGCCCACCCCACCCCACAGAGCCTGTCCGCATTGGCATTGTCGGCGCTTCCGGCTACGGAGGGGTACAGTTGGTGCGGTTACTGAGCGAGCATCCCGGCGTGCAGATCACCTACCTGGCCGGGCAAGACAGTGCCGGCAAGCGCTACGGGGATCTCTATCCCCAGTTGGCCCAGGCGGTGGATCTGACCGTTCAGCCGGTAGAGGTGGATCGCATTGCCGCCAACAGCGATGTGGTGTTTTTGTCTCTCCCCAATGGGCTGGCTGCTGAGCTGGCTCCGCCTTTGCTGGCCAAGGGGTGCAAAGTCTTAGATCTGTCGGCGGATTACCGCTTTCGCAACCTGGCCACCTACCAATCTTGGTACCGCATGGGTCAGACGGATCCCAACTGGCCCAGCCCTGCCTATCGCCAGGCCAATGAGCAGGCGGTCTATGGGTTGCCGGAACTTTATCGCGAGGCGATTGCCCAAGCCCAACTGGTGGGCTGTCCCGGCTGTTATCCCACTGCCTCGTTGTTGGCGGTTGCTCCTCTGCTGCGGCAGGGGTTGGTGGAGCTGGACAGCCTCATTTTCGATGCCAAATCCGGCGTTTCGGGGGCAGGTCGTACCCCCAAGGTGGGATCCCTGTTTGCCGAAGTGGACGGCTCTCTGGCAGCCTATGGAGTGGCCCAGCACCGGCATACGCCCGAGATCGAGCAAGCCTGCACCGACCTGACCCACACCCCCATCACCGTGCAATTTACGCCCCATCTGGTGCCCATGGTGCGGGGGATCCACGTCACGTTGTATGCCACCCTGCGGGATCCCGGCTTTGTGGGGGAAGATTTGCTCACCATTTACAATGCTTTCTATCGCCAATCTCCCTGGGTGAAGGTGCTGCCGCGGGGGGTCTACCCGCAAACCAAATGGGTCTCCGGCACCAACACCTGCATGATCGGGGTGGAGGTGGACAGCCGCACCAACCGCGTTATTGTCCTGTCGGTGATCGATAACCTGATGAAAGGGCAAGCCGGGCAGGCGGTGCAGTGTCTCAACCTGATGATGGGATGGCCGGAAACGTTGGGTTTGCCTCGGCTGGCGTTTTACCCCTAGCTATAATGCCGGTAATCCCCTTGAGGCCGGTTCTGTCCATGTCTGAACCTCTGGATCCCGCTTTGCCCCAAAATGCCTCGCCCAGCGCAAAGGTTGCCTCAGATGCCGTCAATGGCGCTGCTGAGGGCCTGAACTGGGAGGAGCTGTGGCGGCAGCTGGAAGCGGGCTGGCAGGATCTACCCCGTCGCTCCGAAGAGACGGTGCAACAGACCCTGGCTCGCCTGCAACTGGAGTGGGGCGGGCTGTGCCGAGAGGCGCGGGATCGGCTGCAAAGCGCTCTGGAACAGTCGAGAACGGCGGGATCCCCAGAGCCCGTCCACCGAGAGCTGCAAGCGCTCTTGCCCCTGCTTAACCCCTGCCAATGGGAAGTGGTCATTGGCTCTTTGCGGCAGGCTGCGGATCGCGCCTGGGTGGCCAGCTTGCTGTATCACGGCTTGCAGGAACCGGCCCATCCAGATGGGATCCCTTCTTGGGCTCGGACGCTGACCTCTGACCAACGCTCTGCTCTGGAGGCGATGAGTGCTCGTGCCTATGGCAACAGCCGCCTACCTTTGGTGATGGACAAAAGCGGCCAGATTCAAGTAAAGGCCTCAGCCGCCTTGTTGGCCGCCTTGATCGCCATCGAGATCGGCAGTGTGGGTTCGGCAGGTGCCTTGTCCTTGCTGGGCACACCGGAGCTGCGCAAGCTCTTGAATGCCGAGGGCAAGCTGCGGCGAACTGGCTTAAAACAGGGACGAACTGCCCTCACAGAAGAAGAATGGCAAACGCTGCGCCGTTGGCTGGATCCCAAGGGATCCCCCCCCGACTGGTATCTCAATCTGACCCAAGTGGGGATCCAGACCACCCAAGTGGGGGACTATGCGGCACGGCGGCTGCGGGAGTTTTTCCAGAGTGAGTGGATTAAGCTCGTGATCCCCCCCTTGTATCACCTGGTCATCGATGCAGTGCGGCTGCTGACGGGAGAAGTGTTTCTCAGCGTGGGCACCACCCTGGAATCGGCTTTGGAATCGGCAGAGGCAGGGCGGCGACTGGAGTTGGTGCTGCAAGCCTTGCCCCAGGCGCGGAACATTCCCAGACCCAACCAGATCCAGGCTGCCATCCCCGCTGTGGTGGAAGCTGCCGAGAAAATCCTCAGACCCCTGCTGGCCCGCCAGTTAATGACGGTGGCGGACATCTTCGATCCGCCCATTCGCAACGAGAGCCTAAATGAATTGGGTCGGCAGCTCAACCTCTGGAACCCCTTCCAGTTTTTGCTCACCTGGAGCACGGCCGGCTGGCTGGAGGCCCTTCTGGATCAGATCAGCGAGTTGCAGCAGACCTACCCGGAAATGCCCCTGTGGGAGAGCTATCGCCAGGGCGTTGAGACGGCAGCGCAAGCTCCACGGGTAATGGAGCAGGCGGAGGCTCTGCGTCTAACGGCCAAGAGTCTGGATCCCAAGTTGGATCCCTTGGAAGATTGAGTAGATGATGCATAGGGAAGAAAATTTCCTACAGCATCCACAAAGTGAGGCTGGCAGGCTAGGTGGAATCTTTGTCTACGCCAAAGACAAATCTGCACGGGTTGTAGAGGGTGGCCGGCGGACTGGTCTCCAGCCTATTCCCAAGTTAGCCATCCAGGCGGCTAGGAAAACTCCATCCACTCCACCAACTGGTTACCCCCATAAGCAAGGGGAGTGTCGAACAAAAACATGCGGGTCAAGGACGTGACCGGTAAGATCCAAGCAGGGATCCCCAAATAAAGAAACGAAGTAGAAACCAACGTGCAACATCAAGTTTTGGGGTTAGGCATTGCGGGGCTGGCGGCAGCGCGACTGTTGCGGGCCCAGGGCTATGAAGTGCTGGTTTGGGATGAGCAAGATTCCCCTCTTCTCAGACAGCGGCAGGCCGAGCTCAATCAGGAAGGGATCCCGGTTCGGCTGGGGCAGCCTTTTCAACTGGCCGAAGGAGTGGAGCAGGTGGTGGTCAGTCCGGGCATTGCCTGGGATCACCCGCTGCTGCAGGAGGTGCGTCAACAGGGAATCCCGGTGGTGGGGGAGGCGGAGCTGGCCTGGATCTATCTTGACCACCTACCCTGGGTGGGGATCACCGGCACCAACGGCAAAAGCACCACCACAGCTCTGGTGGCGGAGATGTTCAAGGCGGCGGGGCTGCAAGGGATCCCCTGCGGCAACATTGGCCTGCCCCTGTCGCAGGTGGCTTTGGCAACGCTCCAGGGAACGCTAGAGCCGGACTGGATCGTGGCGGAGCTGAGCAGCTACCAGTTGGAGGCCAGTAGCCGCCTCATGAGCAGCACTCCTGGAGGGCCGCCGCGCATTGGGGTGTGGACCACCTTCACTCCCGATCACTTAGAACGGCATGGGACACTGGAGCGCTATGCCAGCTTTAAGGCTCGCCTTTTGGATCGGGCCCAGTGGCGGGTGCTCAACGGCGAGGATCCCTACCTGTGCTGCCGCCGGCAGGACTGGGAAAATACCTATTGGACTTCCCTTGTTGCTACCCAAGGCTGTTGTGACCGGGATCCCACCGCAACCGTTGACCTGCGGGAAAACCGTCTCTACATCCAGGGGGAGATGGTGGCGGAGCTGGAGGACTTTGCAGAACGCTGCCCTGGCCAACACAACCTGCAAAACCTGCTCTTGGCGGCAGCAGCAGCACGTCTGGCCGGGATCCCCAACGCTGCCATTCAAAAAGCCATCCGATCTTTTGCCGGCATGCCCCATCGGCTGGAGCGGGTGGCGCAAATCCAGGTGGGATCCACCCCTATCCGCTTTGTCAACGACAGCAAGGCCACCAACTACGAGGCCGGCTGGGTGGCGCTCAACGCCCTTTCCCCACCCATTATTCTGATTGCCGGAGGAAGGGCTAAGCAGGGGGATCCCAGTGCCTGGCTGCAGTTGATTCGGGCCAAGGTGGCCCGCGTGGTGCTGATGGGGGAGTCTGCCCCAGCCCTGGCGGAGGCCCTCCAGGGGATCCACTATACTGACGTTGAGCTGGTGCCAACCCTAGATGTAGCGGTGGAAAGAGCCTTTGCAGCGGCTTGTTCCCTTTCGCGTCAAGCTCAGAGCTTGGGGAAGCCCGCTCAACCCATCACCATTTTGCTGTCCCCCGCCTGTGCCAGTTTTGACCAGTACTCCAGCTTTGAACACCGTGGCAACCATTTCCGAGCCTGCTGCCAAGCCCTCCAGGGATCCCTGGAATGCTGAGGCTCGCTGGCTGCGCTGGCTCACCTTGATCTGGCTGGTGCTGGGGCTGCTGATGCTGTTTTCTGCTTCCTACCCGGTGGCTCAGCGGATCACCGGCGATGGCCTCTACTTTTTCAAGCGCCAATTGCTCTGGGCCGGGCTGGGTCTGGGCTGTTTCTGGGCTCTGGTGCGGATCCCGCTGCGGCGCTGGTTCCCCTGGGCCGGGATCCTCTGCTTGCTGGGAGTTGGCCTGGTGTGGGCCACCCAGGTGCCGGGATTGGGGGTTTCCCGCCTGGAAGCCAGCCGCTGGCTGGATTTGAAGGTGATCCCTGTTATCCAGCCTTCAGAATTGCTCAAGCCCCTGTTGGTCTTGCAGGGATCCTGGATCTTTGGCCGCTGGTTTCACCATCCCCTCTGGTTCCGCGTCCTCTGGGCGGGCATCTTCGCCTTTGCGCTCTTGGGGATCCTCGCCCAGCCCAACCTGGGCACCACGGCCATCTGCGGCCTCACCCTCTGGGTCATGGCTTGGACCGCCGGGATCCCAGCTTTCACCCTTTTGGCCACAGCGGGGCTGGGGATTCTGGCGGCTGTGGTGAGCATTCTCAGCAAAGATTACCAACGGCGGCGCATCTTGGCCTTTTTGGATCCCTGGAGTAACGCCCAAGGGGATGGCTACCAGCTGGTGCAAAGTCTGTTGGCCATTGGCTCCGGCGGCCTGTGGGGCAAGGGATATGGCCTCTCCCAGCAAAAGCTGTTCTACCTGCCCATCCAATACACCGACTTTATCTTCTCGGTGTATGCAGAAGAGTTTGGCTTGGCCGGATCCCTGTTCTTTCTGGGGTTGCTGACCTTCTACACTCTGCTGGGCTGGCGAGTGATGGGGCGCTGTCGAGAGCTGACCATTCGCTTAGTAGCCTGTGGCTGCCTGATGTTTTTGGTGGGTCAGTCACTGATGAACATCGGCGTGGTCACTGGGATTTTGCCCACCACAGGCGTGCCCCTGCCTTTGTTCAGCCATGGGGGTAGCTCCATTCTGGCAGGGCTGATCACAGCAGGATTGTTGGTGCGGGCAGCCCGCGAAGCAGGGTAAAGTAAGGCTGCATGTTGCCAACCCAGCAAAGGGATCCTTTCACGCAAGCAGCAAACCCAGAGGGCCAGGGATCCCTGGCCTCTGCTTTAGACCGGCTTCTTACGCGGCAAAATCCAGAGCTGACGTTGAAACCGAGCCTAGATCCAGCCCATTTCATCCAAAACGAGGGTAAACACCGTCGCGCAACAGGCCACCAACAGCGACACATAAGCCGGCTGACCGTGGGCAATGCAAACACCGGCTGCCACCGAAGCGCCCGCAGCTGCAGAAAAGGTACGACCTGCCCAATTGCCTTTGGAGGGTTTGTCAGAAGGATTGAATTTGTTAAACATTTTTACAGCAGAAAGAGGATTCAAAGGGAATCAATTCCATAGGAAACGGCCTCAGGTTATCACCCCCCGACTCGATTCCAGAGGGATCCAAGGCCATTCTCAATATTTCTTCGCTTAGGCTTCAATCTTTCGTAAAATTGCGCTGAGATGCTCATAATCACCCCGCAACAGACAGCTCAACTGCCGACCTGCCTGTAGAAGCCAGTTGCGATCTCGGTTCAGGATTCGGTAAGTTTGGCGAATCACGGCAGCCACCAGCTCATCGGTTGGGATCCCGTTAACCTGTAGCAGGGTGCGCAAAAACTCGAAAGAGCGGCAAAATTCCCTCACTTCCGTATCGGAGCAGAGATAAACCGGCTGGTGAATCTGGGGAGGCCGTGGCGGCAAGTACTGGTAGACTCGTCCCCCGCTGACAAAGCCGACAATGGCCGCGCGAAAATCGGTGCGCAACATGGCAAAAATCTGGGGCTGTTGCTCCCGCAGCTCCTGAGGGGAGAGGCCCAAAGCCCTGGCGCGGTGGACGGTGTCGATGGGGGCGATGGCGGCATAGCAAACCACGCCATAGATCAGGTTGCCGGTCTCTTCGTCTTGGGAGCGCGTCCAACTGCCGAGAGCAGGCATGGGTGGGAAGGTCAGACGTTCCGGCTCGAAGCACTGGGCCACAAAGGTTGTGGTGTTGGCTTCCACCACTTCTCCAAAAGCAGAGGCTGGCTGGGGAGAGATGGCCTTGGCTCTCATCGCGATCTCAGGCTCCTCAAGGGTTGCTGCTGCAGAGGCCGGCGAAGGGAGGTGGAATTCAGACCCACAGACAAGTCAAGAGAAAATAGAATCTTTCTAGGTTTTAAGACTTGTGAAGATAGGGGCAATCCCCTCGCCCAACCTTTTACCCCTTCTGCAACATTTTTCCCATCCCTGGACGGCAACTCAGCAACTCAACGGCTTATGAGATCCTCATTGCTAAGAAAGTTAGCCGATTTTGGGGATCCCTGCGTAATATATTTTTTCACACGCTCCCGCGCAAATTCGCCATCCTAAATATTAGCCATTCTAAGTATTGAGCAGTTGGCGAGCGGAGGGAGAAACAATGAATGCTCAGCAACGCGGCCAAATCATCGCTTCTGAGTGGATGATCGACAGCCAAAACCCGGTACACTCCATTTCTCGGCTCAAGCGCCGGGCAACCTATTCCGATGTAACCCTCTGGTGGTTGGTGGTGCAACTCAACCTGATGGAACAAAACTCTATTCATACCGATCACCGATAGGATGGACGGCACAAGAACAATCGGCTGCACGAAAATCCCAGCCCAGGAACATCCCGGATCCTAAATCCAATCTTAAAACTTAAAAAAAAACAAAAGAAGAGCTGAATGTTGAGTGGGGCTGCTCCTCAAACACCAGCTCTTCTGGACAGAGAAGAAGTAGATAGAGAAAGACCGAACAAAGGGAAGCCGAGCCCTCGACCTCCTTTCAATCCTCCAGGGGCAGAGCTGCCACCTGGGCCGGTTGCACTGGCGAGGGGAAGAAAGGCCGCTGCACGATTTCAGTTGCCAACACACTGCGCAACTGGGCAGCTACCGCCACCGTTGTGACATCGTAGGTTTGGGTAGCCAGGCGCGGGTAGAAGCCAATGCCGAGGATCGGCAACAGCAGACAGAGGGCCACCGCCATTTCCCGCGGGCGCATATCCCCCAGGTAATCTTCCAAAACTAGGCCGGGATCCTGAGCCCCGTAGAACACCTGCCGCAGCATGGAGAGCAAGTAAATGGGCGTCAAAATGATACCCACTGCCGCCAGCAGGGCAATTCCCGCTTTGAAGGTCGGCGCATAGGCATCGCTGGTGGTCAAGCCCAAGAACACCGTCAGCTCACCCACAAATCCGCTCATCCCCGGCAGCGCCAGAGAGGCCAGGGATCCCGCCGTAAACAGGGCAAAAGCCTTCGGCATCTGCTTGGCCAACCCTCCCAACTTGTCGAGGGCAAGGGTGTGGGTGCGCTCGTAGGTGATCCCCGTCAGGAAGAACAGAACCGCGGCAATCAGACCGTGGGAGATCATCTGCAGCACTGCCCCATTGATGCCCAGCTCCGTGAAGGCGGAGATCCCGATCAACACAAAGCCCATGTGGGCGATGGATGAATAGGCCAAGCGCCGCTTGAGATGGTTCTGACCGAAGGCGGCCAACGCCCCGTAGATGATGTTCACCACACCCAACACCGCCAGCACCGGGGCGAAGTACACGTGGGCTTCCGACAACATGCCCACATTCATGCGGATCAGGCCATAGCCACCCATCTTGAGCAGAACCCCCGCCAAGATCATGGAAATGGGAGCAGAGGCTTCGCTGTGGGCATCCGGCAGCCAGGTGTGCAGCGGAAAAATCGGCAGCTTCACCCCAAAGGCAATCAGCAAAGCCGCATAGGCCAACAGCTCCAAGGCCAGTGGGTAAGACTTAGCGCTCAGCTCTGCCATCTCCAGGCTAAAGCCCTCGCCGTAGAAGGCCATCGCCAGGGATCCCACCAAGATAAAAATGGAGGCGGCGGCGGTGTAGAGGATGAACTTGGTGGCGGCGTACTGGCGCTTCGGCCCACCCCAGATGGAGATGAGCAGATAGACCGGCACCAGCTCGATCTCCCACATCAGGAAGAAAAGGAGCATGTCCTGCGCCAGAAACACGCCCACCTGGGCACCGTACATCAGCAGCAGCAAGAAGAAAAACAAACGCGGCTTATGGGTGAGATTCCAAGCCGCCACAATCGACAGGGTTGTGATCAAACCCGACAGCAACACCAGCGGGAAGGAGAGGCCGTCCACCGCCAGCGACCAGTGGAATCCAATTTGGGGCACCCAGGCGTAGCGCTCCGCCAGTTGCAGAGAAAAGTCCTGCAGGTCATAGTGCCGCGCAAAGACATAGGCCATCAGGCCCAAATCAAAAGCCCCCACAGCGAGGGCATACCAACGCACCCAACGGCTCTGGGGGATCAAGGGGATCCCAAAGGCTGCCAGCAGAGGCAAGAGCACCAGCACCGACAGCCAGGGAAACTCAAGAGGATTGCTCATGACCAGGAATAAATACTCATGCTCGATATCTCAATGATATGAAGCTGTGTAAACAAATGGGAAGCGATATTTACAAAAAAATCTGCGCCATCGCGCAGATCTCGAGAAAGTTTCTCTGATGCCGATCCTCGAGGAGCCTCGAGGGATCCAGCAGGACAGCACTCCGCCAGGTGGATGGGCCACCCGAGCTGGCCAGGGATCCTCCGGCCAAGCAAGATCTCGGCTCCTGAACTCCCCCGGTACCTGGGGGGGTCTACTCATCTTCGGCAAAGACAAAACGGTGCAGCTCGTCCAGAGTGGGCTCTGGGCTTTCCAGAGCAAAAAGAACCGCGTCCTCAATCACGGCGCTGACCTCCGCGTGGATGGCTTGGAAGTCTGCCTCGGTCATTAGGTTGTGCTCCAGGGCATAGCGTTCCAGTTGTTTAATGGGATCCCGCTGCCGCCAGAACTCTTTTTCCTCAGGACTGCGCAGCTCGTCAGGGTCGGCAAGGGAATGGCCCCGAAAACGATAGGTGATGCACTCTAGCAAGGTGGGGCCTTCTCCGGCACGGGCGCGGGCGATGGCCTGTTGGGCGGCCTCTCGCACTGCTAGCACATCCATCCCATCCACCTGGTAGCCGGGCATGCCAAAAGCCGGGCCTTTGCGGTAAATATCGGTGTCGGAAGTGGCGCGTTCATGGGCCATGCCAATAGCCCAGAAGTTATTTTCCACCACATAGACGATGGGCAACTTCCAGAGGGCGGCCATGTTGAGGCACTCGTAAAACTGGCCGTTGTTGCAGGCTCCATCCCCAAAGAAGCAGGCGGTTACCTGGTCAGTGCCCCGGTATTTGGCAGAAAAAGCAGCCCCCGTCGCCACCGGGATCCCTTCGGCCACAAAGGCATAGCCCCCCAAGAAATTGTGCTCCGCCGAGAAGAGGTGCATGGAACCACCCCGACCCTTGCTGCAGCCGGTGGCCTTGCCGAACAACTCTGCCATGACCGCCCGTGGCGGGATCCCGGTGCTGAGGGCATGCACGTGATCTCGGTAGGTGCTGCACACATAGTCGGTGGGCTTGAGCGCCTTGATCACCCCCGTAGAGACGGCCTCTTGGCCGTTGTACAGATGCACAAAGCCGAACATCTTGCCCTTGTAGTACATTTCGGCGCACTTGTCTTCAAACAGGCGGCCCAGCACCATGTCTTCATAAAGAAGACGAGCCTCTTCGGCAGAAATGCGAGCAGTTGTGGAGCGCGAAGTAAGTTCTTGAACCATGCTGCGGTGCAACGAATCAGAGGTATCTTAGGCGGTCAGCAGTGAGCTTTGCGGTTTGCCCATTATCTCATGCTCCAGTCTGTCTGCCACCTTACCTGGAAATCCCATCCTGCAGGGCCGAAAGCGGTTGTTTCGAGGCCAAGGGAGTTAAACTGAAAGGCTAGGGCAAGAGGCGTTTCCATTGCAGCAGCCGCATCAGGACTCCGTCCCGCAAACGCGAATCTTGAACACCAGAGGGGGGGTTTCTTCTGCTCTCGGCTTGGACGTCGATCTGCTGGAGCCGGGGGCAAGAGGTATTTGGCCAGCCAACGTGACGGGGTGCGCCCATGGGAGCCCGTTGGGTTAGCGGTTTTGCGGCGGTGTTGTTTGCGTTGGCGGTCACCCTGCTAGGGGGCTGGTATTTTACTGCAGCCATTGGGCTAATCATTTTTTTGGCCCAGTTGGAGTTTTTTCGCTTGGTGCAAGCCAAAGGCAATGCGCCGGCCATGCGCACCACCATGTTTTCCAGCCAGGTGCTGGTTGTTTTACAGCAGGTCAAGCCGGAATGGACGAGCCCTGCTTTTATTGTGGCGGGATCCATCATCTGTTTTTATTTGCTCTTTAAGCCCAAGGTGGCCACCATTGCCGATATTGCCACCTCGATTTTGGGGTTGTTCTACTGTGCGTTGCTGCCCAGCTTCTGGATTCGGGTCAGGGCCTTGTCTTTTGCGCAAGGGCTGGGCGAAGGGCTATGGATTACGCTGCTGGCCATTGGCTGCGTGATCGCTGCCGATGTGGGGGCCTACCTGTGTGGTCGGGCCTTTGGGCGCACCAAGCTCTCCATCCTCAGCCCGAAAAAGACGGTGGAAGGGGCGGTAGCCGGGATTGCCGCCAGCATGACCCTGGCCGTGGCCGGAGCCCACGCTCTGAGCTGGCCCTGGAGCTGGCTGAGCGGCAGCGTGCTGGGGTTTTTGATTGGGTTAACTAGCCTGCTGGGGGATCTCACCGAGTCCCTCATGAAACGAGATGCGGGAGTAAAAGACTCCGGGGATCTCATTCCCGGCCACGGCGGCATTTTGGATCGGGGCGATAGCTACGTCTTTACCGGGCCGCTGGTGTTTTACTTTATGGAATGTCTGGAATGGCTCAACGCCTATTTCAGCCAATAATCGGGTTTTGTTCCTCAGCCTTCCTTTGCTGCATCTCCAAGATGACTTGTCTGACGTTTTCCAGACAGCAAAATCCCTGCGGGTTGTTCACCTGACAGCCACAGCCCCTGGCTTTGATGTGGTCGGCAATCCCCTCGAGGATAGCCTGGGGCGTTTTGGATCCCTGGAGCTCTTGCCAAATGCGCCGGCGCGTCCATCCAAAACAGTAGCAGACAGGCACGTCCTCGCCACTTTCTTTCTCGCCACTTTCTTTTTGAAAGACGGGAACCTTGAGGTCGTCAACCCCAAAGCTTTGACCTTCCTCAGAAAAATAGACGACGGGGCAAAGGGGATCCCGACAAAACGCATAGCTGGCGTTAGCATTAAGTTGCTCCAAAGCCTGACAAGACAGAAGGCTCTTCAGCGTAATCAGTTGAATCGGGATCCCTTGCTCCCCGCTCTTTGGACACAAGGGCTGCCAAGCTTTAGCAGAAAATGGGAAAAAGGGTTCTCTTGTCATGGGTTATTAAGCTGTTGCTGTTGAAAGATAGCGCAAGAGGAACTTTTCTCCTGCTCAGAAAATTTTTGTTGACACTTTTCAATGAGTGTCGATAACTCCCCTCTGAGTTCCTGTAGATGGGCGATTGACTTGTCGATTTGTCTTAGTTTTTCAGTTAGCTTTACGTACACCTGCCAACAGGGCAGGGCTTGCCCGTTCTCCTGAAGCAGGAGCAATTCTTTGATCTCGGCCAGGGTAAGTCCCAAAGCCTTAGCGCGGGCAATGAAAGCTAGCCGCTCCAGCTCAGCTTCTCCGTAGAGGCGGTAGCCCCCCTCTGTCCTACGGGGCTTGGGGATGAGCCCCAGGCGCTCGTAGAAGTAGAGGGTTTGGGGGCTGATGCCCAACTTCTCGGCTACCTGACCCACCCGCAGCAGCTCAGACATGCCGGGTTCTCTACCCTCTCTCCAGAAGCTCTCTTAGCCTAAACCCTGTAGCTAACTACAGGGTCAAGAGGGATCCCCAGAAAGCCCACCTCCCCAAAAGAGCCCGACGGCTGGGAGTAAGCTTGCTAACCTAGTTAGGGTAGTCCCTTGAGCAACCCAGCCTCCGCATGACTGCTGCACCTTCCCTCGCCAACCTGCCCAGCCAGTACAACCCCTTTGAGACCGAGCCCAAGTGGCAGCGCTTTTGGGAGGAAAAGGGGTTTTACGTGGCGGATCCCAAGGCGCCGGGGGAAGCCTTCAGCATGGTGCTGCCCCCGCCCAATGTTACGGGCAGCCTGCACATGGGCCATGCCTTTGCCTTTACCCTGCCAGATGTGGTGGTGCGCTACAAGCGCATGCGCGGCTACAACGTCCTCTGGCTGCCGGGCACGGATCATGCCAGCATTGCCGTGCACACCATTCTGGAAAACCAACTGCGCCAGGAGGGCAAGAGCCGCTTTGACCTGGGCCGCGAGGCTTTTCTAGAGCGGGCCTGGGCTTGGAAGGAGGAGTCGCAGGGCACCATCAAAAGCCAACTGCGGCGGCTGGGCTTGTCGCTGGACTGGACACGGGATCGCTTTACTCTCGATGAGGGGCTGAGCCGGGCCGTTACGGAAGCCTTTGTCCGCCTCTACGAAGCAGGGCTCATCTATCGGGGCGAGTATCTGGTCAACTGGTGTCCGGCCACCCAGTCAGCGGTCTCCGACATCGAGGTGGACAACAAAGAGGTCAAGGGCCACCTCTGGCATTTCCGCTACCCCTTGGCTGCCGACCCCAGCCAGTACCTGGTGGTGGCCACCACCCGCCCTGAGACGATGCTAGGGGATACAGCCGTGGCGGTCAACCCCCAAGACGAGCGCTACCGCCATCTCATCGGCCAGTTTGTCCGGCTGCCCATCAAGGATCGCCTTATCCCCATCATTGCCGACGAGTATGTGGATCCTACCTTTGGGTCTGGATGCGTCAAGGTTACCCCAGCCCACGACCCCAACGACTTTGAGATGGGCCAGCGCCACCAGTTGCCCTTGATCAACATCCTCAACAAGGACGGCACCCTCAACGAGAACGGGGATCCCTTCACCGGCCTAGATCGCTTTGTGGCCCGAGAAAAGGTGGTGCAGTGGTTTGCCGAACATGGCCTGCTGGAGAAGGTGGAGGACTACACCCACACCGTTCCCCACAGCGACCGCGGCGGCGTGCCCATCGAGCCTTTGCTTTCCATTCAGTGGTTTTGCGATGTCTCGGGGATGGGGGCTCGCTGTTTGGAAGAGGAATACCAACGAAATAGCCCCCGCTTTATCCCTGAGCGCTGGACCAAAGTCTACACGGGCTGGCTGGAAAAGCTGCGCCCCTGGTGCATTTCTCGGCAGTTGTGGTGGGGCCATCAGATCCCAGCTTGGTATCCAGTCCTCAATGGCCAGCTTCTCGAGGATCCCCAAGCTTTTGTGGTGGCCCGCAACGGCGAGGAAGCGCTGCTCAAGGCACGGGAAAAGTTTGGCCCAGAAGTTGAGCGGGTAGAGCAGGATCCGGATGTGCTGGATACCTGGTTTAGCTCTGCTCTGTGGCCCTTTTCAACCCTGGGCTGGCCGGAAGAGACCGAGGATTTCAAACGCTACTATCCCAACTCCCTGATGTCCACGGGCTTTGACATCATTTTCTTCTGGGTGGCCCGCATGGCCATGATGGGATCCCAATTTACCGGCCAGATCCCCTTCAAAGATGTGTACATCAATGGCCTGGTGCGGGATGAGCACGGGGCGAAAATGTCCAAAACCAAGGGAAATGGCATCGATCCCCTGGAGCTGCTGGACAAATACGGCACCGACGCCCTGCGCTATGCCCTGGTCAAAGAGGTGGTGGGGGCAGGGCAAGACATCCGCCTGGCCTACGACCGCAAGACCGGCGAGAGCGCCAGCGTGGAGGCCGCCCGCAACTTTGCCAATAAGATCTGGAACGCCTCCCGCTTTGTGTTGATGAACTTGGAGGGGCAAACCCCTGCCCAACTGGGATCCCCTGTTCCTGAAGCGCTGGAATTGGCCGATCGCTGGATCCTGTCGCGGCTGCACTCCACGGCCACCCAAGTTATCGCCGAGCTGGAAGCCTATGGCCTGGGCGAGGGGGCGCGCCTGCTCTACTCTCTCATTTGGGATGACTTTTGCGACTGGTACATCGAGCTGGTCAAGCCCCGGCTGCGGGGAGAAAACTTGGCTTCCAAGCGCACAGCGCAGCAGGTGCTGGCCATCGTTTTGGAAACCATTCTCAAACT
This sequence comes from Thermostichus sp. OS-CIW-26, assembly GCF_054058395.1. Lineage (NCBI taxonomy): Bacteria > Bacillati > Cyanobacteriota > Cyanophyceae > Thermostichales > Thermostichaceae > Thermostichus > Thermostichus sp. OS-CIW-26. Next base: position 18,363 of record NZ_JBSSAG010000036.1, read on the forward strand.
GCTGCACCCCTGGATGCCCCACATCACCGAGGAGATCTGGCAGCTTCTCACCCAGGTCAATCAAACCACTTCCATCTCTGTGCAGCCCTATCCCACCCCGGATCCCACCTGGATCGACCCCCAACTGGAGCGGGAGTTTGGCTTGGTGATCCAAACCATTACCAGCCTGCGCAACCTGCGGGCAGAAACCGGCCTCAAGCCCCATCAGACCATCAGGGCCCTTTTGCTCACTACCGATCCCGCCGAGCAGCGGATCCTGACGGCTGCCCAAGCTTATATCCGGGATCTGGTTAAGGCCGAGGCTTTGGAGATTACGGGATCCCTGGCCACGGAGCCCAAGCAGGTGGCGGCTGCAGTGGTGGGCACGGTGCAGGTGCTGATGCCCTTGGCAGGACTGGTGGATGTGGAAGCGCTGCGGGCCAAGCTGCAAAAAGACCTGGCCAAGCTGGAAAAAGAGGCCCAAGGGATCCGCGCTCGCCTAGAGAACCCCAATTTTCTCAACCGGGCCAACCCTGAAGTGGTGCAAGCCAGTCAGGAACAACTGGCGGAGCTGGAAGCCCAGATGAGGTTACTGGGATCCAGGCTGGAGAAGCTGGGCTGAGATGGCATCAGCGCAGGCAGAGCGGCGGGGTGATGAAGGCAATCTTCCCAGGATTTGGAAAAATCGGAGTGGCGAGCCCCTACTTCTGTGTTAGGATAGGGGACGAGATCGTTGTCGGTTGTAGTGCTCGTTTCTTCTAGTCTTGACGGATTTTCACGTTTTGTATTGGCAGACGGCTCTCCGAACATCTCACCCTTTGTTACTCTCTCTTTCGGAGATCGTCTATGTCGATTTATGTTGGCAACCTTTCCTTTAAGGTGACAGAAGCGGATTTGACCGCTGTTTTTGCTGAGTACGGTTCTGTGAAGCGGGTGCAGATCCCCACTGACCGTGAGACAGGCCGCATTCGAGGCTTCGGGTTTGTGGAAATGAGCTCTGAAGCAGAGGAGCAGGCTGCCATTGCTGCTCTGGATGGGGCGGAATGGATGGGGCGCGACCTCAAGGTGAACAAAGCTCGCCCGCGAGAAGAACGCCCCACCTCAGGTTTCCGCTCTGGTAACGCGAACAGTGGCGGCGAGCGGCGGCGGAGTTTTCAATCTCGCTATTGAAACGCCTGCTGAGGCTTCCCGGTGCTGGGCAAGGGATTCTCAGTTGAGCTTGTTTTGAAGCGCAGCACCAGGATCCAGCCGTCTCTCTAGGTTGCTTCAATTTTTGTTCAAGTGGTAGCTCAGGAGGAGTTGAGAGGGGATCCCAATCAACTCCTTTTGAATCTCTCACCGCCGACCTCTCTCTCAGAGGGAGAGGGGAGCTAAGGCAAACCGTATTTGAAACTGGAATAGCTACTGGGCTGGCGGTTTGTCTGGCCAGGGATCCGTTAGATCGGCGGTCAAGGGATCCCAGTCCCATCCCCAATCGCGGGCAATGGCCTGAGTAATCCCCAGTTGCCCGTGGCCAGGGTAGCGGGCCAGCGCTACCACCAGATCGATAAGCTGCTCACCGGCAGGGATTCGACCAAAGATGTGCAGCCCATCGCGAATCTGAGATTCTTTTAGCTCGCAGAGATAGCCATCCAGGCGATTCCAATCTTCTTCTTTTTCCAAGTTGAACTGCTGGTCTAGATGCTCGGCTCGAACCAGCTCCTGAATCTGGGCGCGAATCAGCGGGCAGCGGCCTGGATCCATCTGTTGGGCCTGCACGTACTCATCCATCAGCCGTTCCAAATCCGCCAGGGGGCCGTACAGCTCGGCGCGGGTAAGGGGCGGGGTGAGGTGGTCGATAATCACTGCCTGGGCTCGCCGCTTGGCCTGGGATCCCTCTCCTGGGTCGTTGACGATGAAGGGGTAGAAGTGGGGCATTGGCCCCAGAGCAACCTCCGGGTAGCAGGTGGCGGAAAGAGCGGATCCCTTGCCAGGCAGCCATTCCAAGTTGCCGTGCTTGCCCACATGCACCACCGCTTGAACGGCGAAGACCTGCCGCAGCCACAGGTAAAAAGCCAGGTACTCATGGGGGGGCACCAGATCCGGGGCATGGTAGTTCAAGGACGGATCCCGGTCATAGCCTCGCGGGGGCTGAATGCCTACAAACACCTGCCCTAACTGCAGTCCCACCACGGGAATATCTCGAGAGGGCGGATCCCCCCACTGCCGGACGAGGTCGGTCTGGATGGGCTCAGGCAAGCGGGCAAACCACTCTCGATAAAGGGCAGCAGAAAGGCATTGCCGAGCCGGGCGCAGGGATCCCAAGGGGTCGTAGGTCTGGCCTTCGGTTAGCCAATGGATGAGTTCATCTCCAGTCTGGGGCAGGGGATCTACTGAGTAGCCAGCTCCCGCCAAAGCTTTGAGAATTTCCACACAACTGGCAGGGGTATCCAGACCCACCCCATTGGCCAGTCGCCCGTCCCGACTGGGGTAGTTGGCCAGGATCAAAGCCAGTCGCCGCTGGGAAGGGGGGGTACGCCGCAATTTCACCCAGTTGGCCGCCAAATCGGCTACAAACTCCACCCGATCCGGCACAGCCACGTAGGCCACCACCTCCGTTTGCAAGTGGGGATCCCGCTGTTGAACCGCCTTGAAGGAAACGGCGCGGCTGATGATGCGCCCATCCACCTCCGGCAAAGCCACATTCATGGCCAGATCCCGCGCTCCCAGTCCTCGCGTGGAGTCCTCCCAGCTCTGGCGGGATCCACCGCTGAGGATTACCTGCAAAACAGGCACATCCAACTCCTGCCACAGCCTCACGTCGGGCTGGTGGCTGTCCAACCGCGCCAGCGAAAAACTGGTGGTGTTGAGCAACAGGTCAATCTGGCCGCCGAAGTGATCCCGAATGGCTGGGGGCAAGTCTGGGTCTTGAAGGCTATAGGTATACAGGCAAAGGGGTTGTAGCCCCCGCTCCACCAAGGCTTTTGCCAATTGATCCACCGGCTCTGTATTCCCCGCCAGAACATGGGCTCGGTAGAGTAAAATCCCCACCTTGGGAGCTTGGGGATCCGCCAGCGGAGCTATGGGGGGTTGATAGATCCCTAGACGAGGCAGCACTTGTGGATCCGGCACCGAATATTGGCCCCCTAGGAACTCCCCAGCCAGCAACAGCAGACAGGCAGCCACATTCTCCGCTCCCCCCTCCAGCCAGTACCGCCACACCCGATCCGCCACCGCCAGGGGCACAGTGGAATGGCTCACCAAATCCCAGTCGGGGCGATCGTCCCCAGGAATGACGATTAGGGTGGATCCCTCCTCGGCGGCCACCTGCTTGGCTACCTCCAGGCCATAGCTCCAGTAGGCCCTTCCCCCCAACAGGCGGATCAAGATTAGCCGGGCCTGCCGCAGCACCTTCTCGGCATAGTCATCCAGGCTTAGGGGCTGTTGCAACTGCAACAAATTGGCCGCCCGCACCGCCGGAAAATCGCCGGGCAACAGGCGCAGGGCTGCGCTCAAGGCCGTGAGATCCGTATCGGCTGCCGAAAGGACAACAATAGGAGCGGGATCCTGTTCTAGGAAAATGACCCCCGATTGGGTGGGATCCCATCCCCCTGGCAAAGCTGCTATTCGGTGCATAAAATCCTAGCCTAGTTCACCCAATCCGCTCGCTCCAGACGATACACCATACAATCATCCTGGCCAAACTGACGACGTTCCACAGGCTTAAATCCAAGTCGCTCATAAAATCGTCGGGCACGGGTATTGCTCACCAAGGGATCCACCAAGACCGCCTCAACCTCTGAGGCAGCAAAGCATTTACTCAAAGCTAATCGCATCATTTCGGTTCCATATCCCTTACCCAGATAGGATCCCTCTCCGATCCAAATGTCGATAGCGCGCAGATGAGGAGATACCTCGCCCCAGTAGTGACTTTCCTCTTGGGCAGGATCGATGATCTCCACATAGCCAATCGGGACACCATCCACCTCGGCAATCAGTTGCTCCCTCCAGGAACAGCTCTTGCCCAACTCTGTTTCCCAGCCCCAATCATCATTGGGATTAGAGGCAACAACATGAGGTTCTTGATCCCAGCCCTGTAACAGTGCCAAATCTTCGAGGGTGGCAAGGCGGAACTTTACAACAACAGACGACATTTCGCTGACAGTCTCGTAAGGTTTTTGTGGAGCTGGAGAATCCATGAGAGAAGCGTACCTTTGGCAATAATGGTTTTTACAATCGGATGCAACAGACCCAACAGCAAAGCCAGCCCCACCGCTGCCCCTGCTACCCAACGACCAGCCTTTACGTGTTCTTGTCCCACTAAACAAAAGAATGGGTTTGAGCTAGCAACCGATTAAGCTACTTGTGCCCTAGGTTCTGCACCCGAAAGAGTCGCTGCAAAACGCGGGGAAAAACGCAGGGCTGCCTGCACAAACTCTTGAAAAAGGCGAAAATGCTCGGTTTCTTCAAAGGTGAACTCGGGATGCCACTGCACGGCAACCGCCCAAGGGTGAGTTTCGTGTTCGATGGCTTCAATTAACTCGTCTGTAGAACGGGCAGCCAAACGCCAACCTGAGGGCACATCGCGGATGGCCTGATGGTGCCAAGAGACCACAGAGATTTCTTCTGCGCCGACGATTTGGTGTAGCCGTGTGGAGCGGATCAGGCTGACATTGTGGCGAATGGGCTTGCGATCAGCGGGGTTGAAGTGATCCAGCTTGTCGTACACATCAGGCACATGGGGGATCAGCTTGCCGCCACTCACCACATTCAGCAACTGCATCCCTCGACAAATGCCCAAAACAGGGATCCCTTGCGTCATTACTGCTTCAGCCAAGGCCACCTCAAATCGATCTCGCTCCGAGTTGACATAGCGCACCTGGGGATGTTGCGGATCTTCTCCGTAGGTGCTGGGGCAGAGGTCGCCGCCACCGGTCAACACCAGGCCATCCACCCAAGACAGCAAAACCTGGGGCTCGCTTTCGCCTGGGGGAAAAAGAACAGGGATCCCTCCGGCAGCACGAATGGCATCCACATAGCGGCCTGGCGCTACAAAGTCTCCCTCGTCATTGCGGTTGCGGGTGGTAACGCCGATGAGCGGTCGATTTGAAAAAGGGGATGTCCGATTCATCCTTCTACGATAACCTTATTTCCCGATGTTGATGGTGCTATGCCTACGGCAGAGGAACCGCACCACTGTCCTGAGCAGAAAAATCCAAAGTTTTCCCCCGCGATAGGAGTTAAATCTCGTTGTTGCGCAACGCTAACGCAAAGGGATCCCAGAAATCGCCGAAGCCATTAACCTTTCCCAAGGAAGTAGCGGCGGCTGATCCCTTGGGCCAGCAAGACGAACAACACCAGGGATCCCTGAATCACGCCGGCCAAAGAAGACTCCAATTGCAAAGAGAGAGGCAGTTGCAAGCTGCCGATGTTAAGACTGCTGAAGAAAAAGGCAATCGGCAAAATCAGCAGGGGGTTAAAGCCTGCCAGCATCACCACCAACAAGGCCAGAAAGCCCAAATTGCTGGAGATATTGGGGATGAGGCGATGGAACAGAGCCAACACCTGCAAGGCGCCCGCCAGCCCTGCTAAGCCCCCACAGCAGGCAAATGCCATGAGCAACCTGCGGGTAGCCGGGATCCCCAACCGGAAAGCAGCTACAGGGTTTTTCCCCACCGCCCGCAACTGCAGGCCGAAGCGAGTGTTGCCCACCACCAGCACCGTCAGGGCCAAAGCCAACAGGGCCAGCAGCAACGCCACCGGACTGGCCTCTGACCGCCCCCAGGTGGGCAACCACAGACGGGGATCCAACACTTCCGTCCCGCTCATGGAAGCCACCCCCGGCCTTTTCCAAGGGCCGAAGATCAGGTAGAGCACCCAACCTTGGGCAACAAAATTCAGCCCCAGCCCAGCGAAGATCTCGTTGACCCGCCCCCACACATTCAGGATCCCAGCCAACAGGCCCCAGCCCGCCCCCCCCAGGATCCCGGCCAAAAGCGCCAAGGTAATGGCCAGTGGCGGCGGCAACCATCCCGCTTCCAGACGCACCAGAAACGTGGCCGCAATTGCCCCGACCACCATTTGCCCTTCGATGCCCAAGTTGTAGAGACCGGCAACAAACGTAAACACCAGCCCACAGCAGCAGAGGACAAGGGGAGCCAGCGTTGCCAAAACCCGGCCAAACTGAGCTTCAGTGCCGAAGGCCCCCTGCCACATGCTGGCCGCCACCTGGAGAGGTGAAGCCCCCGCCAGCAGGATCACCCCCGCCACAAATAGCAGCGCTGCCAGCCAAGCCAATCCCTGGATTACCCAGGTACGCTCTAGAGACACCCACGACCGGCCCGATTCCGCTATTCCCGCCATGCTTTAACACTTCCTAGGATTCTTAAACTTAAGATTTTTAAACTCAAAGAGGCTCCCCGCTGCCCTACTCCGAAAGGGGATCCAAACGGCGCACCAGTTGCCAGCCCTCCACCGCCGCCAGAGGTTGTAACCCCAAATCCCGGATCTCCACCTGTTCTGCCTGCACCGGAGATACCCAAAGGTAGTCTCCATATTCCCCTCGTTGCAGAGCCTGATCATCCACCCATCTCCCCGGATGGGGGGTATAAAAAGCGATGGCCTGGCCCTGACAGACATCCGGCAAGCCGCTGCGGCCAATATCCACCACCGTCTCCCCAGACTCTGTCGAGGACTCCGTCCGAATAGCGCGAACGGACGGGGGCAGCATTTGGTTCCAATCCATTTGGGCAAAAGCAGGGCTGAAGTTGCCGAAATCAGGCCGCAAGACGATGGTGATCATAGCGAGGATCCCGGCCAACAAGAGGGTTCCCACCCACAGCTCGCCGGCGCAGCGCAACACCCGCCGCCAACTCCAGATCCCCGGCAGCAAGAGGTACAAAACACCCATCACCACCAGCGGCCAAGCATGAGGCTGTAGGAGCTCCAGACCGTCTACACCTAGCCGGACGGCCACCCCCAAACCCAACAGCAGCAGCCCCACCGCTGCCAGTCCCCAAGAGAGCACCTGGGCCAGACGGGGCTTTAAGTGCAAGGACTCCGTCCCGCTAACGCGATCCGCACCGCTGACGCGACCCCGCATAGCCAACGCTTGATCCAAGGCTACCCCGGCCAAGAGAGCCAGCCAGGGGTAAAGCTGCACGGTGTAGTAGGGGGTTTTGGTGGGATAAAGCTGCAACAACAACAGCAGCAGCAGGGGGAAAGACCAGATTAGCAGCGTGGATCCCGGCTGCTGGCGCACCAGGAGAAAGCCACCCACCAAAGCCAAAACCGTCCACGGGAAGCCATGAACGGGAATGTGCCAAAAGTAGTACCAGCCGGTGGCATCCGCATGGAAGGGCTCTTGCCCCAGATCCCACACCTTCCCCACCAGGGTGGTCAGCACCTGTGGGCCATACACCTGCATGGCTGGACCTAGCCAGAGGCCAAAAATCCCCAAGCCCAGCCCAAGCGCCAGCCAAAATGGGGCGGATCCCATCCAGCGGCGCCGTTGCTGCACGAGATAGGGGATCAAAGCCGCCCCCGGCAGCAGGATCATGGCACTTTTCATCAGCAGGCCCAGCCCGAAGGCCACTCCGGTTAGCCAAAACCAAACCCTGTGGCCGCGGATACCGTTGACCAGCCCCAGGATCCCCAGCAGCTCCAGAAAGGTCAAGGGCACATCCTGCCCCACCAGCCGCCCCTGCTGCACCCAGAGGTAGCACAGGGGCAAAACCGCCATCCCCAAAAAGGCCGCCCGCATCGGCAAAAAAAACCACCCAATCCAACCCACCAGGGGAATGGAGAGCAAAGCAGCGAGGATCCCTGGCAGCCGCGCTGCCCACTCGTTTACCCCGTACAGGGCAAAACTGAGGGCCACGCTCCAGGTGAGCAGAGGGGGTTTCTCGAAAAAGGGCTCCCCCAAAAAAGTGGGCCCCAGCCAATGCCCTCCCCGCAGCAGCTCGCGGGCCATTTGGGCATAAAAGCTCTCGTCGCAGCCGGCCAAACTGGGATCCGCCCCCGAAAGCACAAACAGAGGCACTGCCAGGCCCATGACTAGTAGGCTTAGGCCCCAAAAGGGCACTAGGTGCGGGTCGCGGCGAAACTGAACGAAGGAGCTGGATCCCGGCAGGGATCTGCGGCTAGGAGAACTGCCCAGACGGTTGGGGTTGCCGAAAGGACGCATGGGACAAGTCAGCAAGGGGCGGCTCTAACCAGACTAGACAAGGACTCCGTCCCGCTTACGCGAGCGGCAGAATTTTTTAGGGAAGCTCCAGAGATCCAGAGGAGCTCTAAGGACTCCGTCCCGCTTACGCGATCAGCTTATCTGCCGGCAAGGTTAAGCCCTGAAACCAGCTAAAAAACTGCTCGGCATAGGGCCAAAGAGCGGGCTCCAAGTAGTAGAAGTTCTCCCCCCGGTCGGTAAACTCCCAAAACTCTGCAGCCGTAGAGAGCAGCTCTTGGTGGATGCTCTGTAGGCGCGCCAGGGGCTCGTGCTGCATATCCTGATAGAAAGGACTCCGTCCCGCTTACGCGAACAGCCTGGCCCAGTCCTCCCGGCCACGACTGAGGAAATAGGCTGCCAAGCGGACTTGGGTTTTGCGGATCCCACGCAGGGTGGTTTCCTGTTGCTCGCTTAAGGACTCCGTCCCGCTGACGCGAACGGGATCCTGATCCAGACGTAACAAGGCTTGCACAATAGCTTCCGTTGTTTCAGAGCCCAGAGCACAGCTCGACTGGGCCAACATTCCCAGATCAAAGCCAAAGGTTTCAGAAAGGACTCCGTCCCGCTTACGCGATAGGAAAAAGAGGCCAGCTTTGTAGGCAATTAAGCTGTAGTAGCGAAAGTAGCCAACAATCTGCAAGACCAGAGCCGACTGGCGGTGTTGTAGGGCTGCCTCGGCCAACAAGCGGTACTGCTTGAGCAGGTTGTAGCCGCTGCGGATGTCTCGCGCGTTGTTCGCGTTAGCGGTGCGGAGCACTGATGACGGCCCGCAGATAGGTGTTGAAAAACTTGATCACCCACCCCGCTACCGTGAGTTGTTGGGCTTCCAGGGCGCGGATCCCCAGCTCCCGGCTGTGAATGGCCACCAGGGTGCTTGCCTGGCGCATGCCGTTTAGCCCCTCGGCAAATAAGGCTTGATACTGCCGCAGGATCTAAGGACTCCGTCCCGCTTACGCGATCAGCTCCAGCCAGGATCCTTCTGCCTCGATCCGGCCCAGCAGGCCCCTATCCACCGAAGCAAAGTCCGGATCCCGCCGCAGAGCCGGGGTAAAGAGAAACCAGGCAGGGGGCAGTTGTGCTTTGTGAGCGGCATAGAAGACCCACAGAGACTTCAAGCTGTCCAAGGCTTCCAGGAGAATGCTCCCCTCCTGCTGACGGAGAGCACTGGTGGCGATGCTTTTGATTTCATCCAGAGCCGAGAGGCAGCGCTGATGAGCTGGCGAGCATTCGCCCATTGGAGAGTGCTGCTCTGTTGCTATGCCTACGGCACCCTGTATTCCTGCGCATCGCTGTTGCTGCACAACGTTGTCGTGACGAGGCCGCAGTTGCAGTGAACAACGGGAGAAATAGCCCCTCTTGGATCCGGAGTCCGATCCTGATCTCCTGGAAGCAAGGGATCCCAGGATGACCTGCCGCACTTGCTGCTCAATGCGATGGATAATCGAAGCCGGCTGCAAAAAGTGAGACACGAAGCGAAAGTAGGGGATCAGCATCAAAAACGAAGCTGTGCCCAGCAGCAGATTCAGCCCGACGAGCAACCCTGGAGGGTGTTGCTCCGCAACGCCAACACGAACGTAAAAGCCCAGGGCTGCCGAACTCCACAAACTGACCACATTGGCCAAAATCAGGAAAAAGAAGAGGTAGAAATTGACTTTCTCGCGCAAAAACAGCTCCGTGACCTTTGGCGTGAAGCGATCCGCGCTCAACTGCACCACAATGGCCACCACCGAGAGGGTAAAGCCCAGCACCCCCGACAACACCTGAGCCAAGGTGGTTACAAATTCCTGCAAAGCTTCTGTATCCTGCGTGGATCCCGCCCGAACCAGGTTCAACCCGCTCTGGATCCAGCGATGCCCGCTCCAGGCCCAAAGCAAACCTGCCCCCACCACTGCAGCACTCCAGGGCAGAAAGCGGGGGCGACGCCCAACAAAGCCTGGATCTGTGTGTCTGATACATTTACGCTGAACACTGCTGAACATCACTGTTCAACTATGCAGCGATAGCATTCTGTTTGTTTCCAAACAGAATGGCGGTATCCCG
>NZ_JBSSAG010000037.1:0-27209 GCF_054058395.1 Thermostichus sp. OS-CIW-26
CGCCTGAAATTCCGAAACTTAGCTGTCCTCTGGGGCCGCTAGGGATTGGGATAAAGCCCGCACCCTGCGCATAGCGCGGGTGTCGGGTAGTTTACAAAAGCTTGAATCGAGATGTTTTGTGAGTTTGCAAATGGCTACATAGGTAGTTGTGGGCTACGTGGGGATTATGAAAAAAATTAAGACTTTTGGCACAGCGGCAATTTTCGCCAGTAGTCCGGCACTAGGATGGCTTCCAAGTATACCCGGCGGGATCCCATGTATGTATATTGCCCGGAGGAGTTTCTGGGAAGCAGAACCCAGTGCAACCTAGAAGCATTGGTAGAACGGCTGGAAGAGGGGGATCGCACCCTTTTGAGCCAGTTGTTTGACGTTCGTTACCCTTACTGGAAGCGTAATCTCCGCAACAACATTCGCTTGGTGGGGGAGCTGCGCTATGTAGGCGAAGTACCCGTTCTGGTTTTGTTTGGCCTCTGGCCGAGAGGCAGTCACGAATACCGGGAGTTCTTAGACCGACGGCGAGATCCGGATTATCAAGAACGGGTGCGGAGCTGGGTGCCCGATGACCGTTTGCAGGCGTGGCTGGCGCAGCGGCACGAACCAGGGGATCCGCCAAACCATCTCCCCCCTCTGCCCGACGAGCTGTATGAATGGACACAGTTCTTGAATGCTCCCAATCCGCAGGAGCGGCTGGTGTTGGAAAGTGGGGAATGGGTTCGGCAAGTACGGGCCCTTTCTCCAGAGCAGCGGCGCCAGGCTTACCAAGCAGTATCCCGCTTGGTAGATGACATTGAAGGCAGGCTCTACCGGCAGCTCCCGCCGTTTTATCTGGAGGCAGAGGTCAAATGCTGGCAGGAGGGATCCCTGTATCTGGCTGTCAGCTTGGTGCAAGTCTGGGAGCAGCCGGGGAGATTGTTTCCATTTCTCATCGGGGTTTACGACCACGCCCCAGAGCAGAGGGAACGGTTTGATCTGGGATGCCAAACCTGCCTCTTTGGGATGAAAGCCAAGCAGCCGGATATTCTCCAGCACCCGCAACCTTTGGAGGTATGGAAGCGGTACGCCCGTCGCGCCTACCCCGACTACATGGTGGCGGATGAGACCATTTGGTTGGAAATGCAGGAGATCACAGAGGGAAATTTGGCTTTGTCCATGGAGGAAGAAGAAATCCTGCAGAGCACATCCATGCCCCTACTGATCAACGGAAGGGCCGGGAGTGGCAAATCTCTGATGTTGTACTACCGCTTTGCCGACTATTGCAGCCACTACCTCAAAACTTCAAAACAGAGACCTCTTGAGTACCGCCCTCTCTTTTTGACCTACAGCCCAAGCTTGGTGCAGCAAGCCCGCGACAGGGTAAGTTCAATTTTGCGCATCAGCCACCGCTATCGGGAGGAGGGGTGCAGCTTCTCCACAGAGGAAATTCAGCAGTGTCAAGCTTTTTTTAGCACTTTTCAGGATTACCTGCTGAACTGCCTTCCCCCTGAGCGGCAAGAACGCTACCAACCGGATCGGTATGTCAATTTTTATCGATTTCAGAGCTGGTATTGTGGTCGCCGCGATGTAGAGCTGGCTTGGCACACCATTCGCACGCTGATCAAAGGCTATGAGGTCAGTGACTATTTGGATCCCGATAGCTACCGAGAATTGCCTGAGGCCGACCGCAGTGTGGATGAAGAAGCCTTCGAGCGGATTTACGAAGAGATTTGGCCAGGCTACCGGGATCGAACCACCCATGAGGGCTACTGGGATGACCAAGATTTGGCCAGAGATGTGCTGCAGAATGGCACTCTTAATCCTATTCATCCAGTCATTTTTTGCGATGAGGTTCAGGACTTTACCCAACTTGAGCTGAATATCATTTTTTGCTTATCTCCTTGGGGAAAATACAAGTTGGATTGGGCTATTGATCGCCTGCCCTATGCCTTTGCCGGGGATCCCTTGCAAACCATTAACCCGACGGGATTTCGTTGGGCTGCCCTGAAAAAATATCTCTACGAGCATATCCGCGCCTACTTGTTGCCGAGCCATCCCTTTGAGATTGCAGGCCCGCAGGAGCTGAGAAACAACTATCGCAGCAATCCACAAGTTACTCGTTTTAGCAATGTAGTCAACCTGTGGCGGCGAGTTCTCAGCAAGAGTCGAGAAATCTATCCCCAACAGCCCTGGCGTCCCCATGAGCAGGGCATGCCGGTTCAAAGGTTTGTGCTGGATGGTCAGGAAAGAAACTTAATCGAAGATGAGCTTAGAAAAATGCTTAGTGATCTCACAGGAACAGTCTGTATCTTACCCTGTCCTGTGGGAGAGGAGCTGAACTACGTGCGTCAGGATCCCGAACTCCAGAAGATCTTTGCCGAGGAATTGAAGCAGAATCTTAAACCACCGCTCCTGCAAACTGCTACGTCTGTTAAGGGAATGGAGTTCAAAAAAGTTATCCTCTACAAGTTTGGAAACGCCTATCGACAAAACTTTAACCGAAAGCTTAATGATTACGCCCGAGGAGCTGGGGAGGCGATATCCCTGCAACTCCATTATTTTCTCAACCAATTGTATGTCGGCATTACCCGCCCCATCGAGGCCCTGGCCATTGTGGACACCTCTGCCGGTTGGCGGGAGTTCTGGGATCCAAGCTTAGAATCCAACTCTTGGCTCGATCATCCTTCTCTGCAACCGGATCGGTCGGAATGGGAGACCGACCCACCGGTATTGGGTTACCCTGTCAAAGGCATCAATATCCAGTACTGGACCAATACAAGCTTGGAAGATCTGCAGGAGGCAGCTCTTGAGCTTCTCAGGCGCGGCATCGAGGAGGGCAACCTCAAACTTCTGGAGGATGTTCAAACTCTGGCGCGGAAGGCAAAAAAACCACCTCTAGAACAGGAATGTCAGGCCTGGCTCCTCAAGCTCCAGAGGGATTACGTTTCCGCAGGGCAAAAGTTCCTGAGCCTGGAGCAGTCTGCTTTGCCCAACAAAAATCTTAAACGAGAAGCCTGGGAGTGCTTTTGGAGAGGGAAGGCCTGGTTGGAGCTGCAGCGTAACGCCGCCTACTTTGCTGGATGTCCTGGGATCCCAGACTACAGCCCCTTGGTGGACTTGATGGTGGCGACCCAAAGAACCTCTGTCAAGTCTATGGAGCGCTTCCGACAGGTGGTGCGGGTGCGAGATTGGCTGAGTGTTGAAGTCAGCCCCAAAGATAGGGACTTCGTCCCGCTTACACGAACGGATTCCACCTGGAAAGAGTGTGTACAGCAATTTTTGGCAGAGCTTGAGCAAGTTCTCAACAACTTGGGAACTTTCTGCCCCCAGGAAGAGGCCCGCAGCTGGTTTTTGCAAGAGACCCTTGAGGCTTTGAAGGGACGTCTGGCCTTTCTCGGCCAGCGGCAGCCGTTCGCGAATCAGTACTACAAGATTTGGGGTATCTGTCACTTCTATCGGCAGGAATTTGAGCGGGCGGTAGAGGTTTGGGATCAGGGGGGCCAAACGGAGCATTCCCCCTACTACCGGGCCAAGATCCACCTGGAACCCCTTCCCGGCAAGGTGAGGTGGCTATCCAAAGACCGCCAAGACTCGGTGGTGCTGGACCGATGGCAAGAGGCAGGACGTCCCCTCACAGGCGAGTGGGCAGAGTACATCGGCGACGTCGTCACCAGTCTGGAGCGCTTGAAAGACTGGCCGCTGATGCTGCGAGTTCTGATCCAGTGCCGAGAGTGGGAGAAGCTCTGGAAAACGGTGCAGGCCCATCCTCAGGCGTGGCAGCGGGGACATGACTACGAGCTGGTGGCTGCCATGGCCCGGGATATCCGGACCAACTGGGAAGACTTGAGGCGCAAATCCCCTGGGCTGCGAGATTTTCTGCAGGAAGTGGTTACCAGCACACAGATGGAGCGGGCCTGGTGGCTACAGCCCCTGGAGGTAGGCTTGGCTTGTGAGCGATTGGGCCACTACCGAGACACGCTCAGGTTTTACGAGCGCTTCACCGAAAGCAGAACCGGCAGGCTGACCAGGCAGCAACGCTCTCAAATTCGGCAGCGCTGGCTGGTGACCCACCAAAGGTATCAAAAGGTTCTCCAAGCGGAGGGGCGCCCAACAGATCGTTTGGCGGAGGAGTTTCGACAGGCTCAAGAGCGCTGGGGGGAGCAACTGCCCCAGGCAGAACCTGAGCTGGACGAACGGGATCCCTGGGCGCTTGACTTTGTGGAGCACCCCAGCCCTGTCCAAAGTTGGCTGCTGCAGCAGGCCCAAACCGACACCCAGAGCCGACTCAGAGCGGAAATCGCCCAGGCGCTGGAGCATCTGGACGAACGACACTTGCAGCAGGTGCACAGCTTGATCCAGCGTTTCTTGACCGCAGGCTTGTCCACCTAGGCTGGCTCCAAAAGCAACTCGGAGCCGGGAGGCCTATTGCAGGATTTGGCGCAGGCGCTCCAAGGCCCGTCGGTTCTCTTCAGGGGTGCCCACCGTCAGACGCAGCCCCCCACCCGTGTAGCGCACACCAGTCCCCAGCTCCTGCCAGGCCCGCTGCAGCTCTTGGGGATCCCAACCGGCCACCCGGAAGTAGAGGAAGTTGGCTTGGCTGGGCCACACCCGCACCCCCGGCAGCTCCTGAAGAGCTTGGTAAAGGGCTTCCCGCTCCTGACCAATCAGTGCCACGTCGGCCAAAAGCTCCTCGGCATGCTCCAAGGCCATCTGAACCGCCCACTGAGAAAGGGCCGTGAGGTTGTAGGGCAGGCGGATCCCATCCAACACTTGCATAAGCTGTGGATGACCCACAGCATAGCCCACCCGGTGGGCCGCCAGGCGAAAGGCTTTGGAGAAGGTGCGCAAGATTACCCAGTTGGGATGCTCCGCCAATTTGGGCAGGGCTGTGTGCCGGCTGAACTCAAAATAGGCCTCATCCAAAATCACCAGAATCTCTTCGGGCAGCCCTTCCACCCACTCCCACTCTGCAGCCGTCAGGCCATTCCCCGTCGGCGAGTTGGGATCCACCAGGCACACCACCCGAATGGGATGCTCCCTCAAAGCCTGTTGACATCGCTCTAGATCCAGAGCAAACGTCTCCGGGTCGCGGGGAACCCGCACCACTGGGATCCCCAGGCTCTGGGCCAGGATGGCGTACATGGAGAAGGTGGGCTCTGCCACCAAAATGCCGCCCCGCCCGCCCAGACAGGTGGCAATCAGCAGCGAGCGAATCAGCTCATCCGACCCATTGCCCAGGCTGATCTGCTCTGGCTCCGCTCCGGCATAGGCGGCGATGGCCTGCTTCAGGCCCCGGTGGTGGGCATCGGGATAGCGGTTGCTGGGGATCCCCTTTTCCCAAAGGAGGGAGAGCTTCTGCTTGAAGCCCGCCGGCCAATCGAGGGGGAACTCATTGGCATCCAGCTTGTCGGCAGCCGGGGCTGGCACGGCGTCGTAGGGCTTGAGGTAGAGCAAGTCGGGGCGCAGATACTGCAGAGCACACATCTTCCTGACGGGGAGAAGTAGCTATTATATCAGGGCCAACCCGACCACTTATTCTTTTTCTTTTGTCAGGGATCCCTGCTGACGTAGCGCCTCAAAAAGGGCAATCGCTACGGCATTGCTGAGGTTCAGGCTGCGCACCGGCCCCCGCAGTGGGATGCGCACGCTGGGATAGGTTTCCAAGAACAGAGGATCCAACCCCCGGCTTTCGCTGCCGAACACCAACCAGTCTCCCGGCTGATAGGTTACTTCCGTATAGAGGGCTTTGCCGCGCACACTAAAACACCAGAACCGGGCCTCAGGGTGGGCCTGCACCAGAGCAGACCAAGAGGGGTAGCGATACAGTTGGACGTGCTGCCAATAGTCCAGCCCCGCCCGCTTGAGGTAGCGATCCGAAAGGCGAAACCCCAGAGGATCCACCAGATGGAGAGGCGTATCGGTGGCTGCACAGGTGCGGGCGATATTCCCCGTGTTGGCCGGGATCTCTGGGGCAACCAAAACAACGTGGAAGGGCATAATCCTATCCTACTTGCCCCCAAATCCGCGGTTGCCGCCCCCTTTTTTACCCCCACCTTTGCCCGGCTTGCGGCTGGGCTGTTGCCGAGAGGGAGAGGCCGTTGAACGTCCGCGCCAACTGGGATCCCCGCCGGGAAGAGAGGTACGCCCACCCCCCCAACCCATACCGGGAAAACCGCCACCCATGCCCATGTTGCGCATCATGTCGCGCATGCGTTGAAAATCATTGACCAGTCGGCTGACATCCTCCAGCTTGTGGCCAGATCCACGGGCCACCCGTCGTTTGCGGCTGACGCTGCGGGCCAACAGATCCGGGTTGCGGCGCTCTTCGGGGGTCATGGAGTTGATCATGGCTTCGGCGCGGGCCAGTTGGTCTTGCCCCTTTTGCAGTTGTTCCTCGCTGATTTTGCCCATCCCCGGCATCAGTCTCAGCAGCCCTGCCAGGGATCCCATGCGTTTAATTAGGCGCATCTGCTTGAGGAAATCGGTGAAATCAAACTGGGCAGTCATCATCTTCTCCGCCATGCTGGCGGCATCTCCCAGGTCGATTTCCTCTTGAGCTTTTTCCACCAAGCTGAGGATATCCCCCATACCCAGAATGCGGGAGGCCATGCGATCCGGGTAGAAGGGATCCAGCGCTTCCACCTTTTCGCCAACACCGATGAACTTGATGGGCTGACCGGACACTTGGCGAATGGAAAGGGCGGCCCCACCGCGGGTGTCCCCATCCAGCTTGGTGAGAATGGCCCCAGTGATGCCCAAGCGCTCGTGGAAGGCTCGGGTAAGGCTGGCTGCCTCTTGGCCGATCATGGCATCCACCACCAGCAGGATCTCGTGGGGCTGCACCGCCGCCTTGATCCGCTCCAGCTCCGCCATCATCTCCAGGTCAATCTGCAAACGACCGGCAGTGTCCAAAATCACATAGTCGTAGCCCTGCTGCCGGGCCGTCTCCACCCCCTGCCGGGCAATCTCGACGGGATCTGCTTTGCCCAGGTCGAAAACGGGGATCTGAATTTGCTGGCCCAGCGTCTTGAGCTGGTCGATGGCCGCCGGACGGTAGATGTCTCCGGCCACCATGAGAGACTTCTTGCCCTGCTTGCGCAAATACAGAGCCAACTTGGCGCAGGTGGTGGTTTTCCCGGATCCCTGCAAACCGGCCATGAGGACAATGGTGGGAGGCTGCTCCGCTTGGGCAATGGGCACGTTGGCTTCCCCCATCACTTTCACCAGCTCGTCGTGGACGATCTTGATGAACTGCTGATCCGGCGTCACCCCCAGGATGACCTCGGATCCCAGGGCAGCTTCCCGCACATCCTCGATAAACTGCTTCACCACCTGCAAGTTGACATCCGCATCCAGCAGGGCTCGCCGCACCTCCCGCAGAGCTTCTTGAATGTTGGTTTCGGTGATCTTGTCCTGGCCGCGCAGCTTTCTCCAGGCCAATTCCAACTTCTCGGAGAGGGCATCAAACATGGGTACTGTGGATCCTGTCAGGCGCTTTGGGGGCATTTCCTACCATAGTCGAATCGGGGCGACTCCATCTTGGGGATCCCAACCAAGGTGGCTATCCCGGCCCAGAAAAACTGGCGACTTCACAAAAGTTTAAGCAACAATAGAGGGCGTTGCATGCAGATCTTCCATGGTCAGCGTCGCTTCCCTTCCCTACAGCATCACCGACTGGCAATTGGGCTATCGCTCCCTATCCCAGGAGTACGACTATTGGATTACGGAGATCGAAGGACGGATCCCGGCGGGGTTGCGGGGAACCCTGTTTCGCAACGGCCCGGGCAAGCTGGAGGTGGGATCCCAGCGCTACGGGCACCCGTTCGATGGCGATGGCATGGTCTGCGCCATCACCTTTGTGGAGGGGAAGGTTCATTTTCGCAACCGGTTTGTGCGCACCCGCGAGTTTGAAGCAGAGGAAAAAGCCGGTCGGGTGCTCTACCGAGGGGTGTTTGGCACCCAAAAGCCGGGCGGCTGGTGGGCCAATGTTCTCGATTTGCGGTTCAAAAATCCCGCCAACACCAATGTCATCTACCAGGGAGACAAGCTGCTGGCCCTGTGGGAGGCCAGTGCCCCTTACCGGCTGAACCCGGCCACCTTGGCCACCGAGGGGATCGAAACGTTTGCAGGAGGGATCTCGGCCAGCCAGCCTTTCACTGCCCATCCCCGGCGGGATCCCCACACGGGAGATCTCATCGCTTTTGGGGTGCGGGCTGCCCAGAACTCCACGTTGCTGTTTTATCGTCTGGACTCGCGCGGGCGCTTGGTGGAAAAGCGGGATTACCGCCTGCGGGGCTTTGCCTTTCTGCATGATTTTGTCTGGACACCCCGCTACCGCATCTTCTTCCAAAATCCCTTGGCTTTCAATCCCCTGCCGTTTGTGTTGGGCTGGCAACCGGCGGGCACCTGTTTGACCTTGAAACCGGGGGAGCCGACCCGCATCTGGCTCTTTCCCCAGGGCGACGAGCCGCTGCAACTGGAAGCGGAGCCGGGGTTTGTTTTCCATTTTGTCAACGGCTACGAAGTCGGGGATCAGGTGGTGGTGGATGCCGTCCTCTATGAGAACTACCCTGCCCTGGAGCCGGATGCCGATTACCTGCAGATTGACTTTGCCCAGATTCCGGCGGGCAAGCTGTGGCGGTTTTATCTGCATCCCAAGGCGGGCAGTGTGCGCCGAGAACTGCTGCTGGATCGCTCGGTGGAGTTTCCGGCCATCCACCCGGCTCAAATGGGGGGATCCCACCGCTACATCTACATCGGGGCCACCCATGCTCCTGGCCCCAATGCTCCCCTACAAGCCATCCTCAAGCTGGATACCGCCACAGGCCGCACACAGCAGTACAGCTTTGCCCCCCGCGGCTTTGTGGGAGAACCGGTGTTCATCCCCGATCCAGAAGGTCAGGGCGAAGAGGCAGGGTGGATCGTGACGGTGGTTTTTGATGCGGCCAGCCAGCGCTCTCAAGTGGTGATCCTAGAAGCAGCCGACCTGACAGCCGGCCCCGTCGCGCGGATCCCATTGCGGCACCACATTCCCTATGGCCTACACGGCAGTTTTACTCCCCAGGTGTGGGTAACGCCTGCCTAAGCGATGAGCTTCAAGATGGCTGAATGGATCCCATCGGCTCGGGAAAGATCATGCGCCCCAGCCTTTGCGGGAGCCCTGGGGATCGGTCAGTCGGATCCCGGCTGTGCAGAAACACCTCCAGTCAGCGTTGCCGGAAAAAACCACAGGTACTCTATTCGTTTCAGCTTAGGGTGAGACGCCTGGGCTACTGAGAAAAGC
This sequence comes from Thermostichus sp. OS-CIW-26, assembly GCF_054058395.1. Taxonomy (NCBI): domain Bacteria; kingdom Bacillati; phylum Cyanobacteriota; class Cyanophyceae; order Thermostichales; family Thermostichaceae; genus Thermostichus; species Thermostichus sp. OS-CIW-26. The sequence continues at coordinate 9,257 of NZ_JBSSAG010000037.1, forward strand.
CTTCTGGCTCTGCACCTTCAATGTTTTGGGTGTGAGTATAATGTCCTAGTTCGAATCGAAATGACCATAAAGATGAAATGGTTCTGTCTGGGGGATAAACATTCTGCGGCCTGAGAACCATTCCCTTGGAACAGTTGCTAGTATTGGCTACACGTCGGCTACAGTGTTGACAACTGCTGGCTCCCCAGTTCCCGACGAGGGCACCTGCTGGGAGTTTGTCAATGGAAGCAGGATGGAAAGACGCTGTTGGGCGTTGTTAGGCTAGTGAATGGTGTGTTGAGCAGGTCTTGGGTCAAGAGCAAAGTTATGGCCTGTTTTTGCAACGGTAAATGTCTGCCGCCGAGCATTCTGAATTGACAGCAACGGAACCGTCACAATGTCCTCCGATCTGAGACCTCCCTTTCGACCGGTACGGCCCCCCAGACCCAGCTCAACGGGTGAGGCCAAGGGATCCCTGTCATCAGCGAAAGCTCAGGATCCTGCGGCAGCTCCTGGTGCTGTTCGCGACAGCGGGACGGAGTCCTTGCAGCCTGTTGTCAGTACCACTGCTAGCTTGGAAGAAAAGAAAGAGCGAGTCTGTTTGGAACCCATCCCCCCGCCTGGGGAGAAGATGCAATACCGAGCCATCGGCCTCATCGAAGGGCGATACATCCCCTCCCCAGAGCACTTTACCCGCGGGATTTTGCGCACCTCGGATGGCTTGGATCTGAATGCCGTATTGCTGGGCCGGGTGATGAGCCTGGTACGCAAGCATCTACGGCCGGAACGCAACTATCTGTGGGTGGTTTATCCTCGCACCCGCGACAAAACCGAAGATCTGCACGTGCAGTTGCTGGGGGTGTGGGCCCCAGAAGAAATGGGGCGAACTCTCCCCGAGGGATCCCGTCCAACAGTGGTGCCGGATTGGTTTTCCATCCGGGGCGAGGTCGTTTTTCAATCGCAGGAGAAAGGGTTCATCATTGTCAAGATCCGTCAATCGGGCAAAAAAGCTTCCGCCAACTCTCCCTCTCAGCGAGTCCAGAAGGATGGAGCCGCAGCCCCCAAGCCCCAAGCCTTTAAATTGCGCCTGATCGGATCCCTGCCGGGCAAAGGGGTAGGCAATTTCTGGGATCTGCAGGTGCGCCGCCGTGGATCCCTGCTCTATGTGGAGGCGGGCACTCCCATCGGCCCTGTGCTCAAAACGCCGCCGCGCCCACGGCTGAAGCGTTCCCCCCCCCAACCCAAAGCCAGGAAGAGTTCCACCCCCTCGACACGTGGGGAAGCGTCTATTCAAGAGCCGTTTTATCCTCTGCGAGATCCCACAAAAGTACCCAAGCCGGTTAAGAGAAAACGCCCATAAACTGGGCTAGTAGATCCTGCTTTAATGGAGCTTTTCATGTTGACCTTCTTGTTGTGAACCATTCTTTTACCCTGGTTAGGCCGTGGCAGAACCAACTCCTCCCAACAAACCTCCCAACAAAGATGAATTCATTTCGCCTCGCTATCCCTACTGGGGCGAAGTGAAGCCGCAGAACCTAGTTTTTGATGCCAACCTGCAGGAATTTAGCAATAAAGTGTCCTTGATTTGTAGCTTGGAAACCGGGGGCAAAATTACCCCGGAAGAAGCCTACCGGCAAATCAAGGAGCTGTGGAAACAACTCAAGCAGACCAAAAAAGCCATCTTGGACAATCCCCAGTGGAAGGAATCTCCCCCTGAGTTGCCAGAAGAGTAGCCGCCTGGATCCGGGAGCTCGCAACTCCTCCCGGATCAACCGCAAACGGTATACACTGGGCGCGGACGCCGGGCTTAGTCAGGGAAGATGAGGACTTTTCCTTCGCCGGAGGCGCTTCGTCGGCTGCCAGCAGGGGCTGCGGATGGGGCCATCATTCTGGGCACGTTGGTTCTCCTGGCCTTGGTGGCGCAGGTGGGAGTGGGGGCTTTTGAGCGGTTTCAGCCTCCGGCGGTGGTGCCCCGGATCGACTTGGATCCGCGCAACCTGCCCTACTATGCGGCCCGCTCCACCTTGCGCATGTTCATTGCCTTGGCCTTTTCCACCCTTTTTACCTTGATCTATGGCTACATTGCTGCCAAAAGTCGCTGGGCCGAGCGCATTTTGATCCCTCTGTTGGATGTCTTGCAATCGGTGCCGGTGTTGGGATTTCTCTCCATTACGGTTACCGGTTTCATTGCTCTGTTTCCTGGCAGCTTGCTGGGGCTGGAGGCGGCTTCTATCTTTGCCATCTTCACCAGCCAAGTCTGGAACATGACCTTTTCCTTCTACCAATCCCTGCGCACGCTGCCTCAAGAGTTGGTGGAAGCGGCTACCTTGTATCGCCTGTCGGGGTGGCAGCGCTTTACCCAGTTGGAAGTGCCGGCGGCAATGGTGGGCCTCATCTGGAACGCCATGATGAGCTTTGGCGGAGGGTGGTTCTTTGTGGCAGCCAGCGAAGCCATCAGCGTGCTCAACCAGGAATACACGCTGCCGGGCCTGGGATCCTATGTGGAAGCGGCCGTCCAGGCGGAGGATCTGCCCAAGCTGGGCTGGGCGCTCCTGACCATGGCCGGGGTCATCCTGCTGGTGGATCAGCTCTTCTGGCGGCCTTTGGTGGCTTGGTCGGATAAGTTTCGCCTGGAACAGAGCAGCGGGGCTGCCGCCCCCGAATCCTGGCTGTACGATTTGCTGACCACGGCGCGGATCCCGCGGCTGATCGGCAGTTGGCTGTCCCCCTTGGCAGAGTTGGTGGATCGGCTGTTGTCCCACTTAACTCGCCCCCGTTGGGTGGATCCCCTCAGTCCCGAGGCCGAGCGACGCCGCGAGCGGCTGCTGACTCAGCTTTCCTGGATAGCTATTGGCGGCATTGGGATTTGGATTGTTTATTTTGTGGCCACCACTGTGGGCTTTGGGGAGGTGCTGCTGACCTTCGGGCTAGGGATCCTCACCTTGCTGCGGGTTAGCGTGTTGCTGGTGTTCGCCACGGTGATCTGGACTCCCATTGGGGTGGCCATTGGCTTTAATCCAAAACTGGCGAAACTGCTGCAGCCGGTGGTGCAATTCCTGGCAGCTTTCCCGGCCAATTTCCTTTTTCCCTTTGCCACGTTGTTTTTTATCCGCGCCCAGATCAGCATTGAGTGGGGCAGCATTTTGCTCATGTCGTTGGGGGCACAGTGGTACATCCTTTTCAACTCCATTGCCGGCGCCCAGAGCATCCCCACGGACTTGCGAGAAATGGCCGTGGATGTGGGCTTACGAGGATGGCAGCGCTGGCGAAAGCTGATCATTCCAGGGATCTTTTCCGCCTGGGTCACCGGGGGAGTCACGGCCAGCGGCGGCGCTTGGAACGCCAGCATTGTCTCGGAGATTGTGGCCTGGGGATCCACCACCCTCAAGGCTACAGGATTGGGCACCTACATTGCCGAGGCAACGGCGGTGGGAGACTGGCCCCGCATTACCTTGGGCATTGGCATGATGAGCTTGTTTGTGGTGGGCCTTAACCGCCTCTTCTGGCGACGGCTGTATCGGTTGGCAGAAGAAAAATATCACCTTTAGTCTTTTCAGTTTCTGAGGCAATCTCTCTATGAGCTCTGCAGCTTCCCCCGTTTTAATTGAGGTTGAGAAAGTCTACAAGCGCTTTCCTTTGCCAGAGGGCAAGGGGGAGTTTACCGTTTTAAGCCAAATTGATTTGCAAGTGCGGGCAGGGGAGGTCTTGGCTCTGCTGGGCCGCAGCGGCAGTGGCAAAAGCACCCTTTTGCGCATCATGGCGGGCCTGATCCCCCCCAGCCAAGGGCGGGTGCTGAGCAACGGCCAGCCTCTACGCGGGCCTAACCCCGATGTGGCGATGGTGTTTCAGAGCTTTGCTCTCCTACCCTGGCTGACTGTGCAAGAAAATGTGGAGCTGGGGCTGCAAGCCCGAGGGATCCCCCGCGAGATCCGCCGGCAAAGGGCCCTGAAGGCCATTGACTTGGTGGGCTTGGATGGGTTTGAGAACGCTTACCCCAAGGAGCTTTCGGGGGGGATGAAGCAGCGGGTGGGCTTTGCCCGCGCCTTTGTCCTAGAGCCCAAGGTGCTGTTTATGGATGAGCCTTTTAGCGCTTTGGACGTGCTGACGGCGGAAAACCTGCGGGGGGAAATTGATGAGCTGTGGAATGCGCAAGCCTTCCCTTCCCAAAGCATCCTCATCGTTACCCACAACATCGAAGAGGCGGTGTTTTTAGCGGATCGGGTGGTGATTCTGGGATCCAACCCGGGGCGGATCCGGGGGGAGGTGAGAATAGATCTGCCGCGGCCTCACGAGCGCACGGATCCCCGCTTTAAGTCCTTGGTGGACTACATCTACGAGATCATGACCAACCCCGAAATTGCTGTTACCGGAGAGGTGGCTCTGCCTGCGCTGGCTGGTGATAAGGCCACTTCCCCCTATGCCCTGCCTCTGCCCCATGCGCGGGTGGGCGGGATCAGCGGTCTGCTGGAGTTGATCGTGGAGTGGCCGCAAGGGCGGGCGGAGATTGCCGATTTGGCCGAGCGGCTGCAACTGGCCGTGGACGATCTGCTGCCGATTTTGGATGCGGCGGTGCTGTTGGGCTTTGCCGAGGTGGCCAGCGGGGTGGTGCAACTGACCGAAATTGGCCAGGACTTTGCCAACACCACCATCCTGCGCAGCAAGGATCTCTTCCGACAACAGCTATTGGCACGGGTTCCCGTGTTCCGCAGCATCTTGCAGACCCTGGAAGAAAAAGGCAGCCGCTCCATGCGAGCGGACTTCTTCTTGGATCTTTGGGACGAACACTTCCCCCACGCTGAAGCCGAACGGCAGTTTGCCACCGCCATTGACTGGGGACGCTATGCAGAGCTGTTTGAGTACGACGCCTCGGAAGAACGTCTCTATCTGCCCGAGCCAAGCGAGAGCTCCACTGCTCAAAAGCCTGTCGGTCTCAACTCTCGTTCCGACTGAAGCGCATCTGGCTCTGCCTTTTTCAAAGCTGCATCGTAGAGCGGAGGTATGGCGCCAATTCCAGAAAGTCCCAAAATCTACCACATTACCCATGTAGACAACTTGCAAGGGATTTTGACATACTCCCCCGCTTTTAGGCAGGGGATTCTTGTTACTGGTTCTGCGACAGCACTTGAAATCATGGCCTGGGAACTTCAAGGCCTATGCCGCAGCCTGCCGGCGGGGGGAAGTCCAACCGGGCAAAATGTTCGTTTTCGAGACCGGAAACCTGACCAATCCGCGCTACATCATCAATTTCCCCACAAAACGCCACTGGCGGGGGAAGTCGCGGATCGAGGATATAGAAGCTGGGCTGAAGTCCCTTGCCGAGGAGATCAGGCATCTTGGTCTGCGCTCAGTCGCTTTGCCACCCCTAGGCTGCGGCCTCGGGGGTCTTCATTGGCCCGATGTGCGCTCCCGCATCGAGCAGGCGCTAGCAGAACTTCCCGACGTCCACATCCTTGTCTTTGAGCCCACCGGGCCTCAGCCTTTACCGAAGAGCATGCGCCGCGGCCAGATCCCTTCCTTGACGCCGGGAAGAGCGGTGCTGGTGGGCCTTATGGAGCGCTATGTAAACGGTCTACTTGTTCCGTTTGTCTCTTTGCTTGAGCTGCACAAGCTGATGTACTTCCTGCAGGAAGCCGGGGAGCCGCTTCGCCTGCGATTTACAAAGGGCGTTCATGGACCCTACGCCGAGAACTTGCGGCATGTTCTCAAAGAAATCGAGGGATATTACATCTCTGGGTACGGCTCGGGCGGTGATCGACCAGACAAGAAGCTGGAACTGGTGCCCGGTGCTGTCGAGGAAGCCCATAGATATCTCGCTGGACAGCCAGAGACGAGAGAACGCTTTGAGCGTGTCAGCGACCTCGTGGAGGGCTTTGAGTCGCCCTATGGTCTAGAATTGCTGGCTACTGTCCACTGGATCGTGACTCGTGGGCACCCTTCTACGACGGCAGAGTTGGTGGAAAGCTTCTACGCCTGGGGAGATAGAAAACAACAATTCAGTAGCAAACAGATCCTGCTTGCCGCTCGAGTTTTGGCAGAGAAGGGGTGGTTCAAGGCACTTCCAACAGAGCCGCTTGCGGCCAGCCGAAGCCAGTTCGAAACACGGCCCTAGCGCTCTGCACTACTTCCGGTCTGGAACCTGCGAACACGACTACCCCTTGCCTGCAGCAAGTACCTACTCATAAATCCAGCTTTGGGCAACCGGTGTCCAGCTCACCAATTCCGACTCATCGAACCAAAGGGCGATCTCCCGCTGCGCGGTTTCAACTCCATCGGAGCCGTGAATGAGGTTGCGGCCAATGTCGATGCCAAAATCGCCGCGAATGGTGCCCGGTTCTGCCTCCAGGGGGTTGGTCTTGCCGATGAGCTTACGGGCGGCAGCAATCACCCCTTTGCCCTGCCAGACCATGGCCACCACCGGCCCAGAGGTGATGAACTGAACCAAACCGGGGAAGAAGGGGCGCTCTTTGTGCTCGGCATAGTGGGCTTCCGCCAGCTCTTGGCTCACCTGCATCAGCTTCAGGCCCACCAATTGGTAGCCTCGGCTCTCCAGGCGCTGGATGATGGTGCCCACCAGCCCCCGCTGCACGCCGTCTGGCTTGATGGCAATAAAGGTGCGCTCCATGGGATCTCCCCTCGTTTTACAGATCTTCACCGCTATCCTTGTACCGGATCGGGGATCCCGAGCGCAAGGGAGCAAAATTAGCGCTTTTTACGCGCCCACCACTGCCAAGGTCAGGAAGGCAGCCCCCACCACTGTAATCGCCCAGCCGGCCCAGCGGGTTAAGCCAGGGATCCGCAACCCCCAGCGTTCTGCTGCCCAAAGGGCCAGGAGAGCTACCCCATACTGGACGGTGCTCAACCCCAGTAGATATCCCACCCAAGGCATGGGTTGGGCGCCGATAATGGTTTCGGCGTAGGCATAGCCATGGAATAGCCCCGCCAGGGATCCCCCTATTAGCAAGAGCCAACTTGGGATCTGCCGCGGTTGCACCAGCAGCAAGCCGAAGAGAACCACGGAAGAGGCAATGGCCAGCTCCGTCAGTCCCAGGGGATCCCAGCCGGCCAGGTGGATCCCAGTGCCCACCAAACCCGCTAGCACAAAGCCCAGCGGGATCCCATAGCGCCAGGGCTGCCCCGCCGCCACAAGACCGATGGCCACGACGAAGGCCAGGTGATCCAAGCCAATGACAGGGTGAGCCAGCCCGGAGAGAAATCCCTCCCAGGCCGTTGCAGGCAGTTTCCCTCCCAGGGCGTGGTGGGCAAAAGCCGGCGAAAAAAACCCCGTAACTGCCAGTGCACCCCCAGCAGCGGCAAAGCTGGGGATCCCTTCCTTCCGCCACCGCCCAAGCGGCGATGGGACTTGCTGCCACAGCCAAGACATGCTTTTGGACCTCCCTGAGTTCTCTCAATAGCTGCCCAGATCTCCCAGTCTAGGGGCGCTCTCTGTACCCTTGCAGATTTTCCGGCTCAAACTGGCGCAAAATCCGCGTGGCTTCGCGGAGGCGGGTTTCGTTCTCTTCTTCCACAATGAGCACGTACTTGCCCGCAGCGAGGCGGTTGCGGTAAGCCAAAGCATCGCCGGAGCCACCAGACAAGCCCACTCCGCCGCCGACGAAAAAGCTGCCCATGGCCCCGCCCATCGCGCCCAATAGGCCGCCGATCAGGTGGTTGCCTATAGGTCCCGCCCAGGCAAAGGTATCCAAACCACTCAAAACGCTGAACCCCACCCCGGCCAAAAAGCCAAAGGGCACCAACCAAATGGCCAGGCGCCGCATCTGACGGCGGGCCGCTTGGGCCGGGTCAATCAGCCCAAACTCGTCGGCACTCTTGTAGCCCCGCCCCAGCAGATGCAATCGCTCCAGGGAAAAGCCGGCTTGTTCCAGGGCGCTGTAGGCCGCCTCAGCGGCTATGCGATCCGGCAGTACCGCGATTAAATAGCTCATGGACCCGGGGATCCAATCCGTTCCACATCTTATTGTCTGCCAAGTTTGAGCGAGGATCCCTGTGACCCAGTCTGGCTCCACTAGCGCTCCATCTACTAGCCTCTACCAGCGCTTTTACGAAGTGGTGCGGCGGATCCCGCCGGGCCGAGTGGCCACCTATGGGCAGGTGGCGCGGGTTGCCGGTTACCCCGGCTATGCTCGCCAGGTGGGCTATGCTTTGTTTCGCCTGCAAGGCCAAAACACCGACATCCCTTGGCACCGGGTGATCAACGCCCAGGGCTGCATTTCCTACTCCCCTTTTCGCCTGGGCTACGACGACCTGCAGAAAGCGCTGCTGCAAGCCGAAGGGATCCACTTCGACGCCGAGGGCCAGGTGGACTTGCAACAATTTGGCTGGGATCCAGGGGAAGTTTAACCTAGGCTTGACCTAACCTTAGACAGGCCATAACGAAACCCCAATCCCACCCCTGGTAACGTGAACGCGGATGCGTCCTCTCTTGCGGATGGAGTGAAGGAATTGTCATGAAACCAGCTTGCCGTGCTCGAGGGTCTGCCCCTGCCAAGAGATGGCTCCCGGATTGGCTGAACCCTCTGGCCAGGTCCCTGTGGGTCGGGTTGTGGTGTTTGGTGCTGAGCCTGGCCAGCGCCTGCGGTAGCAGCAGCTCGGTTCCCCCAACCGGCGGAGGGGCTGGGTTTATCGCCTCGGATCCCAATGTGGCTCTCTCGACTCAGCCGCCCGCTTTTACCCTGCAAATCCTACATGCCAGCGACTTGGAAGCCTCGATAGCTGCCGTACAAGATGCGCCGCGCTTCTCGGCGGTGGTGAACGCTCTGCGCCCCCAATTTCCCAACACGGTGGTGCTCTCCAGTGGGGACAACTATATCCCCAACCCCTTCTACAACGCCAGCACGGATCGGTCTCTGCAAGGCCGTTACAACCTCACCCCTGGCAAAGCCGATATCGAGATCATCAACGCCATTGGCTTTGAGGCGGCTGCCTTCGGCAACCACGAGTTCGACCAAGGCACGCGCCAGATTCGCGATCTAATTCGGCCCGACACGGGCCGCGGCTACGCTGGGGCTCGTTTTCCCTATCTGAGCGCCAACCTCAGCTTCAGCGGCACCGGGGAATTGGCCAGCGCTGACTTTGCCGCCGATGGCCAAGAGGCCAGCTCCATTCGAGGCAGAATTGCCAAGACAGCAGTGATTACCGTAGGAGGGCAGCGAATTGGCTTGGTGGGAGCCACCACCACTCGCTTGGCTGCCATTTCCAGCCCCGGCCCCGAGGTGAGGGTAGAAGGCAGGGTGGACGACACCGACCAGGTAAGTGCTGCCCTGATCCAGGGCTTCGTCGATCAACTCACCGCTCAGGGCATCAACAAAATTATCCTCCTAGCCCATCTGCAACAGTTGCAAAACGAGGTAGCCCTGGCCAGCCAATTGCGAAATGTGGACATCATCATTGCCGGCGGATCCCACCGGGTGATCGCCAAGCCCACCGATCGCCTGCGCACTGATTTGCCGGATACCCGCACGGGTGACTACCCCATCTTGCGCTCCTCCGCCAGTGGTCAACCGGTGGCGGTGGTCAACACCGGCTCCAACTATCGCTACGTGGGCCGCCTGGTGGTCAGCTTCGACGCCAACGGGGTTATTGCCCGCATTGACCCGGTGAGCGGTGCCTATGCCACCGACGACCAAGGGGTAGCAGCTGTCAGGGGCACCCCCAATCCTGACGTGGTTCGGGTGGCCAATGAGATCGGCAACATCATCCGCACCAAGGATGGCCGCACCTTTGGCTCCACCACTCAATTTCTCAACGGCCTGCGGGCAGAGGTGCGCACCGAGGAAACCAACCTGGGCAACCTCACTGCCGATGCCAACCTGGCCTACGCCAGAACGGTCGATCCTTCTACAGTTATCTCCCTGAAAAATGGCGGTGGCATTCGCGCTCCCATTGGGGCTACCACCGGCGGCGGCGGCGGTGAGCCGGTGCGGCGCATCCCACCGGTGGCTAACCCTGAGGCCGGCAAGCAGTCCGGTCAAATCTCTCAGCTGGACATCGAAACGGCCCTTGCTTTTAACAACGGCCTCTCTCTGTTGACCGTCACCGCTGAGGAACTGAAGCAGATAGTGGAACATGGGGTAGCGCAAACCCAGCCGGGAGCTACGCCGGGCCGCTTCCCCCAAATTGGCGGCTTTGCCTTTAGCTTTGATCCCTCGCGGCCACCGGGATCCCGCGTCCTCTCCTTGCGGGTGGATACGCCCACAGGTCGGGATGTGGTGGTGCGCAACGGCCAAGTGCAAGGGGATCCCAGACGCACCTTCCGCCTGGTGACCCTGGACTTCTTGGCCAATGGTGGGGATGACTATCCCTTCCCTCGCCTGTCTAACCTCAACCGGGTCAACTTGGCCCCCAGCTCTGGCATTACCTTCGACACCCCCGGCAGCGAGCAAGATGCCTTGGCTCGGTATTTGCGGCAGATCGGCGTGTTCACCGAACCGGACACCCCGCCAGCCCAGGATACCCGCATCCAGAATCTGTCGGCCCGCCCCGATACAGTGCTGCAAGGTCTGTAGATTGGGTTAACAGACTGGGGCAGATTGGTCCAGAGGAGTGGTAATCCGGTGCCGGGCTTCCTTCTTGCCAAAGGGGAGATTGGCTTGGATGAGTTGCCTCAGCAGCGTGCCGGAGAAATGTCTTGAGCTTTTTAGGAAGGGATCCCTGGCCAGTGTCAAGGATCCCTTTTCTTTTTCCTACTCCTATCCCTGCTGGTGTTACTTGGCAACGTTTACCGGGGTGCCCAGGCGGGCCGTGAACCTTGCGGGCATTGCCCACAATAGGTGGATTTGTATACGGATTGAATTGCTTCCTCAAGGAGGAATCATTACCATCAAGGTGACGTTCGCTCCTTTTGCTGTTCATGACCCTGGAGACGTTTTTTACCCAGCTCAACGCCAATGGCTTAGCCATTGCGCTTTTGCTCTTTGCCACCCCTTGGGTGGTTTGGGTTCTCTGCGACTGGATCCCAGGCCAATGGGAGGAGCCTTTTTTGCTCAGCTTAAGTATCGGCTTGGGAGCGGTAACTCTTGTCCTCTGGGCGGGCTACTTGGCCTATGCCACCAACACCGCCGGCTGGCAGGCGGTGGTGAAGCAGGCGGATATGTTCTTGCTGCTGGTGCCTCCCTGGACTTTTCTTAGCTCTATCTGGGTGGCGCGGCAGCGCATGCCTCTCTCGCGGGTGCCGGCTTTTCGCACCTTGCAAGGGATCGGCATTTTGGCGGCAGTCTATCTTATTTTTTCTTGGCTCAGTCGCCGGGTTTATCTTGTCTTTTTTTCCTACATGCCCTTTTCGGCTTTCTTGTGGATCCTGGCAGGGCTGTTGGGGGTGGCGTACATCGGCTATCGCATCATCTTCGGGGATCCGCCCAAGTACCCGCCTGAAACCTGAGGGGGCAGACAGCAGGGACTAAAATCAAGGGAGACCTTTTGCAACTTGGCAATGGTGACCGTCCCTCTGACTTCAGCCCTGAATATCGACTATCGTCCTCTGCAGGAGCTGTTATCGGCGGGAGCCTGGCTGGAGGCGGATCGGCTGAGCCTACAACTGCTATGTCGGGCGGCAGGAGAGGGGGCAATGCGGCGGGGCTGGCTGTATTTTTCTGAGGTGAGCCGGATTCCGGTGGAGGATTTGCGAACGATTGATCACCTGTGGCGGGCGGCCTCCGGGGATCGCTTTGGCTACTCGGTGCAGCGGCAACTGTGGCTGGGGGTGAACCGCAACTGGGAGCGCCTTTGGCCCCTCATCGGCTGGAAGCAGGGCTACCACTGGACTCGCTACCCTGACGAGTTCATCTGGGATCTCTCCGCCCCCAAGGGCCACCTGCCCCTTTCCAACCAACTGCGGGGGGTGCGGGTTCTGGAGGAGTTGCTCACCCACAAGGCTTGGGAAGAAGTGTCTGGCTGAGCATCCCTGGTTACTGGCTAAATCATAATTGGACTAGACTGTGGCCGAGCAACTGCAACTAACCCAATTTCCCAACTTGCCTATCGACCTGGCCCAGGCCTGTGAGCAGGCCATCCAGGCTACACGGCTGGCTATGCAAGCAGGATATCGCCGCCTGCTCATCGAGATCCTGGCCCCCGACATCAAGCCAGAAGTATTGTCCCGCCCGTTCTTGGAGCTGCTGCAACCGCCTGCTTTGGTGCTATTCAGCGATGCCGGCGGAGCAGCCCTGGCCCAGCGGGAATGGGGATCCCTGCCAGAAGGGATTGAATTACAGAGCTTGACTTCCCGGACTCAACCTACCCCAGAACAGAGCCTCCTGCTGGTGATGCCCGCGGTTTACAGCTTGGATCAGGTGGAGCGGGTTTGCCAAGCGGTCAGTGGCGGGGATCCCTCTGGGCTGGCTTCCAAAGGACGGGATCCCAAACCCGTCGTTCTCCTCAACCCCCAATTGCAGGATGCCGCCACCGTGGGGGTGGGTCTGGCCGGTCGCCGGCTGCGGCAGCGGTTCCTGAGCACCTTTGAGACCAGCTACTACCTGCGCTCCCTGGTGGAGGGGGCCCTGTTTCGGGCCTATCCGGATCCCTGGAGCGTGTGGCAGCAGGAAGAGCCCGGCCTCTACAGCGTCTTGAAGACTTTTATTGCCCAGCCCACCGGCGAGGAAGTGGCCGAACTGTTCAGGGCCAGCAAGGGAAAGGATCCCTGGTGGAGCTGGCGGCGCTGGCTGGGATCCCTGTGAGGGTCAGGATCTCATGGGGAGAGAGGCCAGGGGTGAGGGTTAGTACTATCTCAAACTCTTTTAATAAAGACTATAAAGCTCCCCGCCTCATCTCTATTTCGGTGATATGATCACACCACGCTAGGAGTGTCTGGGGATCCCCCCCCAGGCTGAGATTACATCCTCAGAACCTGATCTGGTTCATACCAGCGTAGGAAAGCGAGCACTGGAGTTGACAACATGCGCAGCGAATGGGTTGCCCGTCGCCGTGGGCAAGCAAATGTAACGCAGATGCACTTTGCCCGTCAGGGCGTGATTACCGAAGAGATGGAGTATGTGGCCCAGCGGGAAAACCTGCCGCCTGAACTGATCCGCTCGGAAGTGGCCCGGGGTCGCATGATCATCCCTGCCAACATCAATCACACCAACCTCGAGCCGATGTGCATTGGGATCGCTTCCCGGTGCAAAGTCAATGCCAACATTGGCGCTTCCCCTACTTCTTCGGGCTTGGCCGAAGAGCTGGAAAAGCTGAAATTGGCCATCAAATACGGCGCCGATACCGTTATGGATCTGTCCACCGGCGGGGGCGATTTGGATGAAATTCGCACAGCCATTATCCAAGCTTCTCCAGTGCCCATTGGCACGGTGCCCATCTACCAGGCCCTAGAAAGCGTGCATGGCAATGTCGAAAAACTCTCGGCAGAAGATATCTTGCATATTATCGAAAAGCAGGCCCAGCAAGGGGTGGACTACATGACCATCCATGCCGGGATCCTGATCGAATATCTTCCGTTGGTACGCCACCGCCTGACGGGAATTGTTTCTCGTGGGGGTGGGATCCTGGCCCGTTGGATGTTGGCCCACCACAAACAAAACCCGCTTTATACCCACTTCCGCGACATTATCGAGATTTTCAAGAAATACGATGTTTCTTTTAGTCTGGGAGATTCTTTGCGACCGGGATGTTTGCACGATGCCTCTGATGAGGCGCAACTGGCGGAGTTGAAAACCCTGGGCCAGTTGACCCGCATGGCTTGGGAGCACGATGTGCAGGTCATGGTGGAAGGGCCCGGCCACGTGCCGATGGATCAAATTGAATTCAACGTGCGCAAGCAAATGGAGGAGTGCGATGAGGCTCCCTTCTATGTTTTGGGACCTCTGGTAACCGATATTGCGGCAGGCTATGACCACATCAGCTCCGCCATTGGAGCAGCCTTAGCCGGTTGGTACGGGGCAGCCATGCTTTGCTATGTCACCCCCAAAGAGCACCTGGGTTTGCCCAATGCAGAGGACGTGCGCAACGGCTTAATTGCCTATAAAATTGCCGCCCATGCTGCCGATATTGCCCGTCACCGGCCTGGGGCCAGGGATCGCGATGATGAGATGTCCAGAGCTCGCTATAACTTCGACTGGAACCGACAATTTGAACTGTCTTTGGATCCGGAGCGAGCTCGAGAATATCACGACGAGACCTTGCCGGCAGATATCTACAAAACGGCAGAGTTCTGCTCCATGTGTGGGCCAAAGTTTTGCCCCATGCAAACCAAAATGGATGCAGAGGCTTTGAGCGAGCTGGAGCGGTTCTTGACCGCGCAGCCAACAGGATAAGTCTTGGTTCATCCCCAATCCAATGGGTTGAAACCATCTTCTGTCCTGCCTATGGACTGGGTTGGGATCCCAGCCTCAAGCTGTCAAAAAGTTGGGTCTAAAGTTCTGTCCTACCGCAGGGATCCCTACCCTTCGGGGTGGGGAGTGTGTCAAGCTGATCTGGAGGAGAACCGTTGCAGTTGGCTCACTTGAGCACAGAGGATGACATGGCACTTAGACAACTCGGGCATGTCGCCATCCGGGTAGAAGACATCCCCAAGGCGGTGGAGTTCTACCAAAAGCTGGGCATGGTCAACGTCTGGCAGGATCCCGACTGGGCCTACATGAAGGCAGGAGAGGATGGGCTGGCGCTATTGGGGCCGGGCTATCGCGCAGCAGGGCCCCACTTTGGCTTTGTCTTCGACAACCTGGAGGAGCTTCGGCAAGAACACCAACGCCTGAAATCCCAAGGGATCCCGGTAGGGGCCATTCACACCCACAGGGATGGCACGGCCTCTTTCTACGGCAAGGATCCCGACGGCAACCTGTTTGAGTTTTTGTATGAACCTGCGGGAACCTTCGACCAAGCCAAGGCAGCCCAAGCCACAGCTTGACTTAGCACCTTGAGGGCGCTCCCCCAAGTACTCTCAGTTTGTCCAACGCAAAGGGATCCTCTTGTACACAGGGGATCCCCTTTTTGACCGGCTTTAGGAATACCCCTTGCCCAATTTGAATCGGCAGGAGCTGCCCACTCAGTCACCAGATCTGCTGGAGGTTTGCACGTACAAAATCACCAGGAAGATGGCGGGCACCAGAACAACTAAGAGGGTGGCCAAGATGCCCAGGTAGTTCGTCTCCATAACTCACAAATGCCACAAGCCCAACTGGCAGTCAGCATACCACTCTGAGGTGCGACTTGCCCAAAGGGAAAACAGGCGGGCCAAGGCTAGGGCTTTGTTTTGACGGAAACATCCCCCAGCACTTTGGTCTGGCAGGCAAGGCGGTAGCTATCGGGCTTGCGCTTGAGCTTGCGGTTTTCTGCCTCGGTGCGAGGGGAGAGATGCTCGGATCCCTCGACAATCTCCACCACACAGGTGCCACATTGGCCGTTGCCGCCGCAGTTGAGCAGCTTGGCCATCATTTTGTAGAGATCGATCTGGTTTTCCAGAGCCTTCAGGCGCAGGTTAGCGCCTTCAGCGACGAAGATCTCTCGGTTCTCGTTGACGAAGCGGATCGTTGCCATACCCCTGCCAGAAACCACGACACCTTTCAGACTGAGCCAGGAGAGCGCTCACAGTTGCTAAGTATTGTAACATTTTAAGTCATATTTTTAATCTCTGGCGAGAGATCTGGGAAGATGATGCCTAAAGTGAGACGGCATCCTGCCTGAAGCCACTCAGGTCGGTAGCGTTTCGTTATACTGTTTGATGCCCGCGATGGAAATTCTGAGAGCGATATCCTCTTGGGTGCGCTCAGGGGTTCAAGCGGGTGCGGCACCCCTCGACTCTGAAGAAACTGCTCAGGTCAGGATCCCAGGTAAGATGTCGGCTTAATTTTGACTGGATATCGCGCAAGTGTTGGAGAACGTGGAGGACCGAGCTTTATGGGACTACCGTGGTATCGGGTCCATACGGTTGTACTGAATGACCCAGGTCGCCTGATCGCGGTTCACCTGATGCATACCGCTCTGGTAGCAGGTTGGGCCGGGTCGATGGCGCTCTATGAAACGGCCATTTTCGATCCGTCGGATCCTGTCCTGAATCCGATGTGGCGTCAGGGCATGTTTGTCATGCCATTTATGGTTCGCCTGGGGGTGGTCAACTCCTGGGGCGGTTGGAATATCTACGGCGAGAGCGTAGCCAATGCGGGCTTCTGGACGTTTGAAGGGGTAGCTACTGCTCATATCGTTTTGTCCGGCTTGCTCTTCTTGGCGGCCTGCTGGCACTGGGTGTACTGGGATCTGGAGCTATTCCGGGATCCCCGCACCGGCGAGCCGGCTTTGGATCTGCCGAAAATATTTGGGATCCACCTGCTGTTGGCCGGGATCCTCTGCTTTGGGTTTGGCGCCTTTCACCTGACGGGGGTTTTTGGCCCGGGGATGTGGGTGAGCGATCCCTATGCGACGACGGGGCACGTCCAGCCGGTAGCACCGGAATGGGGGCCAGCCGGTTTTAACCCCTACAACGCCGGAGGGGTGGTGGCCCACCACATTGCTGCAGGCATCGTGGGCATCATTGCAGGTCTATTTCACATCACGGTACGCCCACCCCAGCGCCTCTATCGCGCTCTGCGAATGGGGAACATCGAGACGGTGCTTTCCAGCTCGATTGCGGCGGTGTTTTTTGCCGGTTTTGTGGTGGCCGGAACCATGTGGTACGGCAGCGCCACTACCCCTGTGGAGCTGTTTGGTCCCACCCGCTACCAATGGGATTCTGGCTATTTCAACCAGGAGATTAACCGCCGGGTAAATGCGGCCATGGAAGCCGGGATGACCCGCAGCGAGGCCTACAACTCCCTGCCCAAGTCTCTGCTCTTCTACGACTACGTGGGCAACAGCCCGGCCAAGGGGGGACTGTTCCGAGCTGGCCCCATGAACAAAGGGGATGGCATTGCCATCGAGTGGCTGGGCTACCCGGTGTTCCGTGACCGCGAAGGGCGCGAGCTGACGGTGCAGCGGATGCCCAATTTCTTCGAAACCTTCCCGGTTATTCTGCGGGATGCCGATGGCGTGGTGCGGGCAGACATTCCTTTCCGTCGGGCAGAGTCTCGCTACAGCTTTGAGCAGGTGGGCGTGACGGTGGAGTTTTACGGCGGCAAGCTGGACGGTCAGGTGTTTACCGACCCGGCAACGGTTAAGAAATATGCCCGCCAGGCCCAGTTGGGTCAGTTGTTTGAGTTCGACCGAGAAACCCCCAAGGCGGACGGCACCTTCCACACCAGCCCCCGCGGTTGGTTTACCTTTGCTCACGCGGTCTTTGCCCTGCTGTTCTTCTTTGGCCACATCTGGCACGGCGCTCGCACTCTCTTCCGCGATGTGTTCGCCGGTATTGACCCCAATATGAGCGAGGAAATGGTGGAGTTCGGCGTCTTCCAGAAAGTAGGGGATCCCACCACTCGCAAGGTTCAGGAAGCCTAGAGCCCTTTTCGGCGATGCCGTCGGCACTCTGCTTCACTTTGGAGATGGGGTGCTGGCGGCTCCGAGTTAATCTGGAATCAAGCCCCCTTAGAAATGGAGGTTTTGTATGGAAGCCATCACCTACACCTTTATCCTGTTTTTGACGTTGGGCCTTCTGTTTTTCGCGGTCGCCTTTCGGGAAACTCCGAGAATTACCAAGAAGTAACCCAGGGTAGTGGCTGCCGTTCCTGCTGTGCCGGGCTCAAGCAAGGCAGAGGGAAGGTCAGTCTCTTTTGAGATTTGTGGTTTAGGCTTAGTTCTGGATGGGGCCGGAGCTCTCTCCAGCTTTCCTATTTGCGGTTGGGTAGCGGCAACTCGGAATGGAGTGATTCCAAAATAAGATTCCAAAATAAATAGTTAAATAGTCAAGTAGCGGCAACCTGAGGATCCTTCCTTTTGGGAGAGGAGGGGGGAGTTCTCAGAGCTACTGAGACCCTTTTCGGTACTCTTCAGCTAGAAATCGCAGGAGCCCCGCACTGTACCCGTAGGGTCAGTGCCGGGAGGAATGCGGAAGTTACGATAGAACCATGACCCAAGTCCTGAC
>NZ_JBSSAG010000038.1:0-25825 GCF_054058395.1 Thermostichus sp. OS-CIW-26
TTTGAGGCTCAGATGGTTGAGATGCGGCAGGGCTTTGCAGCCCAAATCTCCGAGATCCGGGCTGAACAGCAACGATCTGCCGAGCGCTTTGAGGCTCAGATGGCCGAAATGCGGGCCGAGCAGCAACGATCTGCCGAGCGCTTTGAGGCCCAGATGGCCGAAATGCGGGCCGAGCGGCAGGCTATGGAAGCCCAACTCCAGACCGAAATCCAGGAGATCAGGGCGTTGATCCAACAGAACCAGGAGCGGATTCGACAGAACGAAGAGCGGGGAGACGAGCTGGAGGTGGCCATACAGGAGTGCCGCCGAGATATGCAGGCTGGGTTTGCCGAACTGAGGGAAGCGCAAGCCATGATGATGGAGCAATTTCGGGAGCGCGATGGCCGCCTGATCGAGGCTCAACTCAGCTTTATTCGGGAGATGCGGGAAATGCAACGGGAAGTGGCGGAGCTGCGACTGGATTTTCTCAATCACATGCGCCAATACCACCCACCTGTCGAACGTTAAATGGCTACGGCAGCACCTGGGCGGTCACCTCAGCTTGCGGTCGTAGGGGTAGCGGGGGATGGCTCTGTGGCTTCCTGGGGGATCCCCCCCCTTTCCCAAGCCAGGGTTTTGGCAGGAGCCCCTCATCTGCTCCGGCACTTTACCGATCATCCGGCCCGCAAGATCCCGCTCACCGGGCCGGTGGAAAGTTGGATCCCGCTTTTGCAGCAGGAGATGGCTCAGGGATCCCTAGTTTTGTTGGCCAGCGGGGATCCGCTTTTTTTCGGGATCGGGCGGCTGTTGACGGAGTATTTCCCAGCGGAGCGGTTGGCCTTCTATCCGCAGGTGAGCTCGGTGCAGCTGGCCCTGAACCGCCTGCAGATCCCCTGGCAGGAGGCGACCATCCTCAGCCTACACGGGCGGGGAGTGGAGCGGTTGGAAGCCGTTCTCAAGCAGGGATCCCCTGTGATCGTGGTGCTCACCGATCCGGAGCATACACCGACCGTCTTGGCCCAGTTCATTGCCGACCTGCGGCTGCCGGTGCGTTACCAAGCCTGGGTCTGTAGTCAACTGGGATCCCCTCAAGAACAGGTCGTGCCCCTCCAAGAAGGGGAAGACGCCGTTTTCCCCAGCCCCAACGTTGTGGTGCTGCGACGGGTAGAACCGGAGCCAGATCCCCATCGCTGGCCTTTGGTAGGGATCCCGGACGACCAGTTCTACACCTTTCCCGACCAGCCCGGCTTGATCACCAAGCAGCCCATCCGCCTGCTCACCTTAGGATCCCTGCAGCTCCCCCAGGAGGGCGTGGTGTGGGACATCGGTGCCGGCACCGGCTCGGTGGCCATCGAAATAGCCCGTCTTTCCCCCCAACTTCAGGTGTACGCCGTTGAGCGGAATGCCGCCGGCATCTGCCTGATTCGGCGCAACCGGCAACGCTTTGGACTGGAGAACCTGCAGGTGATCCCGGGGGCAGCCCCCCAAGTGTTGGCCGACCTGCCAGATCCGGATCGGGTGGTGCTGGGCGGTGGCGGCAAAGGGATCCGCAATCTGCTGCCGGTGGTGGAAGACCGCCTGCGGCCTGGAGGGATCTTGGTGGCCAACTTCGCTACCCTAGAAACCTGCAGCGAGGCCCTGCAATGGCTGCGTTCGCGCGGCTGGCAAGTCCGAGTGGATCACGTTCAGATCTCTCGCTCTGCCGTCCTGGCCGAGGGCACCCGCTTTGCCCCCCTGAACCCGGTTTACCTGCTGCAGGGGATCCCTTCAAATTGGAAAGCCCAGTAAGCCCCCCGTTGCTCTGCTTTCCCTTCTCCCTGTGGGGGAGGGAAAGTTATCCCTCGTCCTCCTCATCGGCGGTGAACCCCGGTCGGTACAGGTAGGCGGAGGAGGGACGGTTGGTCTTCTTGATTTGGTCTTTGATGGATTCCAGGTCGATGTAGCGATCCGCCAAGTTGATCAGTTGATCGCTGGTCATGGAACGCAAGCTGACCACCTCCACTCGTGCCCCTTGGTAGCTAACGGCATTGACCGCATAGGCCAAGTCTCCATCGCCGCTCACCAGCACAGCCGTCTCATACCAGCGCACCAGCGACAGCATATCCACGGCAATTTCCACATCCAGGTTGGCTCTCTTGGATCCATCGGGCAACTGGGTTAGCTCTTTGGTAACCACGCGGTAGCCATTGCGGCGCATCCAGAGCAAAAACCCCTGCTGCTTTTCGTTGTTGCGATCGACGCCGGTGTAGAAAAAAGAGCGCAAAAGGGGCGACCGACCACTCAGAGTCTTCAGCAGACGGGTGTAGTCGATCTCAATGCCCAGTTGCAGAGCGGCGTAGAACAGATTGGATCCGTCGATGAATATGGCCACACGCCCACGGTTGTCCTGCAAGGGATCCGCAGGCTGAAAGCCGGGATCAGGATCAAGACGCAGCATTCGGGTTTTCTTCTCCAAGTTTTGACAAAAGGGCAGAAAAAAGAGGTGTTAAATGGGTTTAATCGCCAATACAGCTCTTTCCGGCAGCACTGACTACAGCTAATGCAGACGCCTCTCTTGTGCGATAGGGATCTTACTGCTTCCCAGAGTGATCTGCAGAATTCCCATGAAGTCGGAAAAAGCCGTAAAAGGCTGCCCCAAGCCTTGGGACACATGATTCACCCTAGCGCAGGAGAGACGATCCCCGGAGAAGATTTCCAAAATCCTAAAGAAAAATACCTACGAAAGGAGAGGCTTTGCGGATGGAGTGCGGGGATGGGCCGGTGCCTTACCGCTTTTCGAGCCCCTTGCACAGAGGGGTGCTGCGCAGCCGCTACAAGCGGTTTTTGGCCGATGTGGAGCTGGAAAACGGGCAACAGATCATCGCCCATTGCCCCAACACAGGGCCGATGAGTGGGGTCTGTCAGGTGGGGGCACCTGTGTACCTCTCCCATCACCCAGAGCCGAAACGGAAACTGGCCTACACCTGGGAGATGATCCAGGTGGATGGAGTATGGGTGGGGATCAACACCAGCTTGCCCAATCGCCTGGTGGAATGGGGGCTGGAGCGAGGGTGGTTTCCCCAGTTGGCAGGGTTTTCCCGCCGGCAACGGGAGGTGACCTGCGGCAGGAGCAAAATCGACTTTCTGCTGACAGGAGACGCTGGCTCGGTCTATCTGGAGGTGAAGAACACCACCTGGGCCAAGGGATCCCGCGCGCTGTTTCCCGATACGGTGACCACTCGCGGCCAAAAACACCTGGAAGATTTGATCGCGGTGCGCCAACAGGGTCAGCGTGCCCTGCTGCTGTACTGGATCAATCGCGCCGATTGCACCGAGTTTGCCCCCGGCGAAGAACGGGATCCCCGCTATGCCCGTCTGTTTCGTGAGGCCCTGCAGGTCGGAGTGGAGATGTTGCCCTATCGGGTCGAGGTTTCGCCGGCAGGGATCCGACCCTTGGGTTTGGCCAAAATCGTTGTCTAGGCACCCCAAAAGAAGGGGCAAGCTCTCTGGAAACGGCTGGGGATCGCCTATAATTCTGTTTTCTCCAGATTCTTCCATTTTCCAGGCATTTGAGGACCATGAGCGAACCTTCCTCCCGTCCTCATCACATTGTCCTGACTTCCCATCCCTCCCCTCATGGGACGCAAGCCCAGCCGATTCGCTGGGGATCCTTGGATCCACTGCAGCGGGGGCCGGTGGTGGGTAGCCTGACCAATCTTGCCCATCGCAATGTCATCGGCACTCATTCGGGAGCCTACGCTGTTTACCGGGCATTGGCTGTGGCCAGTGGCTCTCTGCAGGCGGATCACCGCGCCGATTTAACCCATACTGCCCCGGTGGTGTCGATTGGCCCTCACCCAAGCTGGGGAGATCCAGACCGGATTGTGTCTTTGGATCCCTGGGGAGCAGTTGTGGGGGAAGTCTTTGCTCCCCTCTATGCCCAGGGCTACGATATTCGCCCTACTATTGCCATTACTCAGGCCCACATCCACATGCCCGAACTGCAGGAGGCGGTCAACAAAGGGCGGTTACGGGTGGATGGCCGGATCCTCAAAGACAACAGCAGCCTGGTGATCACCAAAGCCGCAATCGAGCCGGTCTGGTACCTGCCGGGGATCGCCAAACGACTGCAGGTGAGCGAAAGCCTGCTGCGCCGCACCCTCTTCGAGCAAACGGGAGGCATGTTTCCAGAATTGGTGACCCGTCCAGACCTATCGGTGTTTTTGCCGCCCATCGGTGGCCAGACGGTGTACATCATCGGGCAGGTGGCTGCCATCACCGACCCGGCCTTGCCCCTGGCGGTGCGGGTTCACGACGAATGCAATGGTTCCGATGTGTTTGGCTCGGATATTTGCACCTGCCGCCCCTATCTGGTGCATGGCATTGAGGAATGCGTTAAGACGGCCCAAGCCGGTGGAGCCGGGGTGATCGTGTACCTGCGCAAAGAAGGCCGCGCCTTGGGAGAGGTGACCAAGTTTTTGGTCTACAACGCCCGCAAGCGCCAGGAAGGAGGGGATCGGACCGATGCCTACTTCGCCCGTACCGAGTGTGTGGCAGGGGTGCAAGACATCCGGTTTCAGGAGTTGATGCCGGATGTGCTGATACATTTACGCTGAACACTGCTGAACATCACTGTTCAACTATGCAGCGATAGCATTCTGTTTGTTTCCAACCAGAATGGCGGTATCCCGCAAAGCTTTGAGTAGAATACCCAAAGCGCAGTTTCCGTGTCGTCTTACTACCAATTTTCTGCTTTGCTTTGGCTACCATGTTGGCAGACTCGAAAGTAAACAGAAAGATCAACTGGTAGTAATCCGTACTGAACATATTATACATTATTTTCAGTATAGTTGAGCTTATTATTGACTAGAGTCATGCTCCATTGGCTGGGCATAACCCGAATCGATCGCCTGATTTCCATGAGCGACCTCAAGTATCGAGCCATCACCAACTCCGGCATTGAGGTTCTGCAGCGGGTGCCCATCCCAGAAGAGCTGATCCCGGCGGATGCCCGTGTGGAGATCGAGGCCAAAAAAGCTGCCGGCTACTACACTGAGGGTGAGGTGCTGGATGCGGAGCGGCTGGCCCAAATCCGAGGAAGAGCCTTGGTGGAGTGAGCGGGATCCCTCATGCAAGTGGCCACCTGGAATGTCAACTCCATTCGCACCCGGCTGCCTCAGGTTTTGGCTTGGCTGGACAGCCAGGGATCCCTGGATGTGCTCTGCCTGCAGGAGACTAAGGTGGTGGATGAAGACTTTCCCCGGGCGGCCTTTCAGGAGCGGGGCTTTCATGTGGAGGTCTACGGGCAAAAGTCCTACAACGGTGTGGCTCTGATCAGCCGGGATCCCCCGGAAAAAGTAGAACGGGGGTTTGGTGCGCTGCTGCCTTCGGCGGCAGATTTGGATGAGCAAAAGCGGCTGATGAGCGCCATCTACCGCGGGATCCGTATTCTCAACCTTTATGTGCCCAACGGTTCTGAGGTGGGATCGGAAAAATACGCCTATAAATTGCGCTGGCTAGCCACGCTGAAGGATTACCTCGCCGTTGCCCTGAGCCAAGGGGATCCCATCTTGCTCTGCGGGGACTTTAACATTGCCCTGGAAGATCGGGATATTTATGATCCCCAAAAAGCGGGAGAAATCATGGCTTCCGAACCGGAGCGACAAGCCCTGCGGGAGATCTTGGCTTTGGGGTTTGAGGATGCGTTTCGCAAGTTCACCCCAGATCCCGGCCATTTTAGCTGGTGGGACTATCGCTCGGGGGGGTTTCAAAGGAATCGCGGCTGGCGCATTGATCATCATTATCTGTCTCGTGAGCTACAGGAGAAAGCCACCGCTTGCTGGATCGATGTTGAGCCACGGCGGGCCGAAAAACCCAGCGATCATGCCCCTGTCATTGTTGCCCTGGATATTTAAGCGCCTTGTTATAGTCATTTCAAGCTAGGTTGAGACACTCCCCAAACGCTCCCTGCCACTGCCTTCACCCCTTCTCTCAGAGGAAGAGGGGAGCCAGGCGGAAATGTTTCATTCCTGTTTAAATGACCATAACAGCTCATACCAACCAGCCATCCAATTAAAATGGAGCGGCCTCTTCGAGAATTTTCAGCTAGAAATCGCAGGAGCCCCGCACTGTACCCGTAGGGTCAGTGCCGGGAGGAATGCGGAAGTTATGATAGAACCATGACTCAAGTCCTGACCGTCTCCTGCAAGCTCAAGGTGTCCCAGTCGCAAGCCGCAAAGTTGGATGCGACAATGGATGCCTTTGTGCAGGCGTTGAACTGGGTCAACCAAAACACACCAGAAAAAGTAGTCAACGCAGTCAAACTCCAGTCCCTTTGCTATTACCAGATTCGCGCTCGGTTCGGCTTATCCAGTAACTTGGCTCAGCAGGTCTGCAGACGGCTGGCCGGTGCCCGTAAAGTTGCCCGACAGAAAAACCGTCCGGTCAAAGCGTTCAAGAGAGGCTTTGCGACCTACGATGCCCGTATCTTTTCGTTCCGCGAGAAAGACTGGACGGTGTCGCTGACCACGGTTGGGGGTCGAGAGCGCTTTGAGCTGGCGATTGGCCGCTACCAGAGAGAACAGTTGGCAGGCTCCAATCCCAAATCTGCCACTCTGGTCAAGCGTAAAGACGGCTCCTACTCTATTCAGATCTGTGTGGAAGCGGAGCCATCCCCACCGCAAGGCACGGATAGAGTGCTGGGCGTGGATTTGGGAAGGACGGATATTGCCCATACGTCAGAGGGGGACAACTGGAATGGACAGCAGTTGAACAAAGTCCGAGACCATCACTCGCGGTTGAGGGCGGTACTTCAACGCAAAGCCAGTAAGGGCACCCGCAGTTCGCGGCGCAGATGCCGTCAACTGTTGCAACGGCTGTCTGGCAAGGAGAGGCGCTTTCAGGCGTGGGTCAATCATCGCATCTCCAAAGCTATTGTCTCTAGGGCAAAGGCGACAAACAGCGCTATTGCTCTGGAAGACTTGACAGGGATTCGGGAAAGGGTCAATCAACAGCCACGCAGCAAAGCCGAACGGCGCAGGGCCAACAGTTGGGCGTTTTATCAACTCCGTCAATTTTTGGAGTACAAGGCTCTGCGTGCGGGGGTTGCTTTGATTCTGGTGCCGCCTGCCTACACGTCGCAGACCTGCCACCGGTGTTTGCACATTCATCCCGACCCTGCGCAATCCTACCGCAGTGGGAAGCAGTTTAAGTGTGGACACTGTGGATGGGAAGGGGATGCGGATTTGAATGGTGCGAATGTGATTGCGCTTTTGGGGGCTGCTGTGAACCAGCCTAGAGGTTCGTGGTTGGCTTGCCAACTGCAGGGCTACCGAAAGCCCGCCCTGTGCTGCGAAGCAGTCAGGGTCGGGTAGTTTACAACCATTCTGTGTTCGGGGCTGAGCTGAGCCATGCTTTGCTGTAGAGCCTGTTGGTAGTGCAAGTGCATCAGGTCAGGGCCAGGGTGAGCGATATCCGATCCGAGGGCCAGGTTTTGGGTTTGGGAGTGTTGCCGGGCGCAGCGCCGTCGCTGATCTGAGGCCACATTCCAGCAGATGCGATACAGCCAAGTGGAAAACTGGGCCGAGCCGCGAAACCGAGGCAACCCTTTCCAGGCACGAATAAACACTTCCTGTACCAGGTCATCCAAAAGATCGGCTCCACACAAGGGATAGAGGATATTCCGTACCGACTGCTGGTATTTGCGGTAGAGTTGGCGAAAGCTCTGGCTGTCGCCGTTGAGGCAGCGCTGGATCAGCTCCCAATCGGATGTATCCTTTGCCGCCTGCACGAGAGGACGCTCCCTTGTTCTCAACCTTGCTTTGTCTGACTCCCAATGCCCCCAAAAGGTTCAAAGGATCCCTGTCTACGATGGCCCTCTACTTCCCGCCAAGCAAGATATGGTCGTTTAGGCTAGAGTGAGACACCTGGGCTATACGAGAAAAGCCTTATGGCCCCATGCATTATTGCTCCGCAGCGCTGACGCGACGACGCGACCAATGTTTTAGGTGTGGGTGCAGTGTCCTAGTTTGAGTCGAAATGACCATACCGGCATCTTCTGATTGCCGTTTTCCCTCAAAGGATACCCGCCGGCAGGTGTAGACAAGCCAATCCCTCTTGCCTGTTCGCACTTTCTCAATCCCAATTCTGTTGAATTCTATTGGCTCGTCGACCTACAATTCCAATAACACCAAAAAGAGGGAATGAAAAGCTGATCTTCATGCCTGCCTGGCCATGGCCAAAACAACTCAGATAACCGATAAACCCGATCTGTTTGGATTCCTCTATCATCACCCGACGCTCACCCTTGCCATTCTGTTGGGGCCACCTCTCATTTGGTTACTGGTCTTTTACTTGGGGCCGCTGCTGGCGCTGCTGCTGCAAAGTTTTTATCATCTGGATCCCTTTACCGGCCTGATCCTGAGAAAGTTGACTTTGGCCACCTATCGAGAGCTGCTCACTCCGGCCAATGTGGATATCTTTGTCCGCAGCTTGACTATGGCTTTGGCAGTGACCCTAGCTGCAATTGTGTTGGCTTTTCCTCTGGCTTATACCATGGTCAGACTGGCCTCTCCTCGCTGGAAGGACTTTTTGTACTTGTTGGTGCTCCTACCGCTTTGGTCTAGTTATTTGATTCGGGTTTATGCCTGGAAGTTGATCCTGGCCAAAGAAGGGATCCTTACCTATCTACTCACCCATGTGGGCCTACAGGGCTGGGTGGAAAAGATTTTGCAGTTGCCCGGGATCGGTGGGCCATCGCTGGCTGTATCCAACTTGGGTATTTTCTTGGTGTTTCTCTATGTTTGGCTGCCCTATATGATTCTGCCGATCCAGGCGGCTTTGGAGCGAGTGCCTGATAGCTTAATTGAGGCTTCTGCAGATTTGGGAGCTCAGGGTTGGCAAACGTTCCGCCATGTTACTCTTCCCCTCGCCTTGCCAGGGATCCTGACCGGGTCGGTCTTTACCTTTTCCTTAACATTGGGAGATTTTGTGGTGCCCTATTCTCTGGGCAATTCCAGCTATTTCATCGGGCAGGCAGTTCTCGCCTTTCAGGGCACCTCTGGCAACATTCCCTTGGCGGCAGCCTTCACGGTTGTGCCGATGGGGATCATGACCGTCTATCTGCTAGTGGCCAAGCGGCTGGGGGCGTTTGAATCGGTGAGCTGACCCGATCAAGGATTTTTCCAACACATGAGGAGCCAACTGAGCTAGGCTGGTAACTGTTAACGAATGTATCGGGCTGTCCCTATGGTGCTCTTTGGCTTTGGCAAACTTGGCAAGAAACTGTCCCTGCCCAAACCGGAAGAAGCCTTGCCGGGCCGGGCCGAGCCGATGGTGATCGTGAATCGGCATTTTGTCAATGGCCATCCGCTGCAGCCGCCTTTTCCCGAGGGCATGGAGCTGGCCATGTTTGGCATGGGCTGCTTCTGGGGGGCAGAGCGCAAGTTTTGGCAGGTGCCAGGGGTGTTCAGCACAGCGGTGGGCTACGCTGGCGGGTTTACCCCCAACCCCACCTACGAAGAGGTCTGCACCGGCCTGACCGGCCACAACGAAGTGGTGCGGGTGGTTTACGACCCAGCTCAGGTCAGCTATGCCCAACTGCTGAAGGTGTTTTGGGAAAATCACGACCCTACCCAGGGGATGCGCCAAGGCAATGATGTGGGCACCCAATACCGCTCCGGCATCTATGTGTATTCTCCGGCGCAGCGGGAGCTGGCGGAAAAAACCCGCGATCTCTATCAGCAGGCCCTGACCGCCCACGGCTACGGCCAGATCACCACCGAGATCTTAGACGCGCCTGAGTTTTACTACGCCGAAGACTACCACCAGCAATATCTGGCCAAGAATCCGCGCGGCTACTGCGGCCTGGGGGGCACTAAGGTTTGTCTGCCAGAGATCCTCACCGAGCCTGCCTAGCCCCAACCCAACCGTCAAAAGACTCGGCGGGAATGGGATCCCCGCTCAAGGAACTCCCTAGCCACTAGGGTTACCACCGCCAGCAAGGAGAGCACCACCGCCGCCGCATAGGCTGAGCCGGTGGCATAACTGCGGTAGGCATCTTCCACGAACAGGGGCAAGGTCTGGGTGCGGCCAATGATGTTGCCGGAAACCACAGCCACAGCGCCGAACTCCCCCATGGCGCGGGCATTGGTCAAGATGACGCCGTACAGAAGGCCCCAGCGGATGTTGGGCAGGGTGATTCTCCAGAAGATCTGCCAGGGGGTCGCCCCCAGCGTTTTGGCGGCTTCTTCCTGGTCGGTGCCTGCCTCCTCCAACACCGGCAACACTTCCCGCGCCACAAAAGGAAGGGTGATGAAAGCCGTTGCCAACACAATGCCCGGAAAGGCAAAGATAACCCTCCAGGATCCCAGCCAACCCTGACGCCCGAAGATGAGCACCAGCATTAGGCCAGCCACCACCGGGGAAATGGAAAAGGGCAAGTCGATCAGGCTCAGCAGCAGCGCCCGCCCCGGAAAACGCCGGTGGGCAATGGCCAAGGCGGCACAGAGGCCGAAAAAGGTATTGAGGGGCACAACGACCAGCGCCGTCAGCACCGTCAACCGCAGGGCACTGAGCAACTCCCGCTCCGTCAGGCGATGGAGAAAGGCTGGGATCCCTTCTCGAAACGCCTGATAGAAGATGTTCACCACCGGGATCCCGAGCAGCAGCGCGATGTAAAGCCCGACGATCCCGATCAACAGGCCCGACAGCCAAGGGTTTGTCGATGGCTCCGGCTTGACACCCGATACCCCCTTAGGTTTCATGGCGGCTTCCCCAGGCTTGCAGAAGATTAATTACCACCAGCGACAGGAAAGAGATCCCCAACATCACCGTTCCGATCACGGTTGCCCCAGCATAGTCGTGTTGTTCCAGCCGCTGAATCACCAGCACCGCCGCAATCAAGTCCCGAAAGGGAATGCTGGAAGCGATGATCACCACAGAGCCGTATTCCCCCACGGCGCGGGAAAACCCCAGGGCCACCCCGGTGAGCACTGCCGGCAGAATCTGGGGCAGCACCACGCGCCGGAAGGTCTGAAAGCGGGAAGCCCCCAAACTCCAGGCTGCCTCTTCCACATCTTTCTCCAGCTCCTGCAACACCGGCTGCACCGTCCGCACCACAAAGGGAAAAGAAATAAACAGCATCGCCACCCCCACCCCCAAGCGGGTAAAGGAGATGCGGATCCCCAAGGGGGCCAAAAGGGATCCAATCCAGCCGTTGCTGCTGTAAACCGTTGCCAGGGTGAGGCCGGCCACGGCGGTGGGCAAAGCAAACGGCAGATCGATCAACCCCTCGAGAAGCTTTTTGCCGGGGAAGGCGTAGCGCACCAGCACCCAAGCGGTCAAAGTGCCCATCACGCCGTTGATCAGGGCCGCCAGCAACGCGGTTACAAAAGTAACTTCATAGGCGGAGAGGGCCACGGGATCCGTCGCGATCCGCCAAAACTCCGCCCAGCCCACGCTGGTGGACTTGGCAATCAAGGCAGCCAGCGGCAGAATCAACATCAAGAAGAGATAGCCCAGGGTCAGCCGCCACGGCCAAGACAGTTGAGACAAAGCTTGCAGCAACGTTTCTCAAGCTCCCACCGGCATTGCGGTCATTTCGGTTTTTTTGTCGGTTTTTTTGACGGGAAAGGCTTTCACCACCTTGGGGCGCACATAGACCTGCTGCCCCACCTGCAGGGGTTGGTTGGCATATTGCTCGCGGCTGAGATGGGCCCACAGGGATCCGCCATCGCTAAGAATCAGCTCCGCCTGAATCTCCCGACCCAGGTGGATGATCTCCTTAACGCGGGCAGAAACACCACTGCTGCCGGGGTTGACCTCAATCTGCACATCGTGGGGGCGCAAAAAAAGCTGATGCGGGCCGGCCTGCACCTCGGGAAGCTGGCAAAAGAGTTGGGAGCGGGGAGAAAGCTCGTTGACCGGGCCGACAAAGCTCATCACAAAGGGTGTAGCTGGATGGTCATAGATTTCTGCCGGGGATCCCACCTGTTCGATCCGCCCCTGGTTCATCACCACGATCTGATCCGCCACCTCCATGGCTTCCTCTTGATCATGGGTTACAAATACCGTTGTCACATGCACCTCATCGTGCAGGCGCCGCAACCACTTGCGCAGCTCTTTGCGGACTTTGGCATCCAGGGCCCCAAAGGGCTCATCCAACAGCAACACCTGCGGCTCCACCGCCAAAGCGCGGGCTAGGGCCACTCGCTGCCGCTGCCCCCCAGACAGTTGAGAGGGGTAGCGATCCCCGAACCCCGATAGCTGCACCAGCTCCAGCAGCTCATCCACCCGTGCCCGAATCTCGGCCCGTGAAGCCTTGCGGATCTCCAAGCCAAAGGCGATGTTCTGCCGCACCGTCATGTGCTTGAACAGGGCGTAGTGCTGAAAAACAAAACCAATGTTGCGCTCCTGGACGCTGGCATGGGTAGCATCCCGCCCGGTGAGGGAAATCCGCCCCGTATCCGGCTTTTCTAGGCCGGCAATCAGGCGCAGCAGGGTGGATTTGCCAGAACCCGATGGCCCCAAGAGGGCAACCAGGGATCCCGTGGGAATGGTGAGATCGGTGGGGTGAAGGGCCTGAAACTGCCCAAAACGCTTCGATACCCCTTCGATGGTGATACCCATAGGTTCTGCCTAGCTAGTGGTTTGCCTGAGAAGTTGCTGGATGGTTGCCGGCTGAGTCTTCTGGAGAGGGTGAGGGCAGTTAAACCCGCGGCTAATCTACGGTAAACCTGTCAACAAACCGTTGATATAGCTCCCAAGATAACTTGAATGGGGATCCAAAACAAGGGAGACTCCCTACAACTGAGCTTGGATGCGGTCAAACAAGGCCCCATCGGCAAAAAAGCGGCTTTGGACAACCTCCCATCCGCCCAGGTCGGCGACGGTAACCCGCTTCTCAACAGGAGGGTAACGCCAGGCAAACTCTTGGGCCACTGTGGGTTCTACCGGGCGAAAGCCCACCTCGGCAAAGGCCCGCTGCGCTTCTGGGGTGAATAGGTAGTCCACAAAGGCTTCGGCCACGGCACGGGTGCCTTTGCGATCCACATTGGCATCCACCACGGCTACGGGGTTGTCGATGGAAATGTTGGGATCCGGCACCACATAGAACAGGGATTGGCCGCGCAGGCTGGCCAAGATCACCTCATGTTCGTAGGTGAGCAGGGCATCCCCTTGCCCTTTTTGGAAAAAAACATCGGTGGCCTCTCGTGAGTCCCGCGGCAAAATGCGGACATTCTTGTAGACCTGGGTGGTGAAGGCCAGAGCCTGGGGTTCAGGGACAGCGCTCCAGAGGGCTAAAAAGTTCCAGCGGGCGCCCCCTGAGGTCTTGGGGTTGGCGGTAACCACCTGCAAGCCGGGCCGAGCCAGATCTTGCCAAGAGCGGATCCCCTGGGGGTTGCCCTCCCGCGTTACAATCACTGCCACCGAACGGGTAACGATCCCTTGGTTGGGGGTACGGGCTTCCCATCCCGGCTGGATGAGACCCGCAGCCACGAGGCGCTCCACATCCAAAGCCAGGGCCAAGGCCACCACATCGGCATCCAGCCCGTCGATGACCGCCCGCGATTGCGTTGCTGAGCCGCCGTAGCTGCTTTCTACGCGCACCCGTTGCCCCGTTTTCGCCAGCCAGTGGGCTTCAAAGGCAGGAACGATTTTCCGGTAAGCGTCTCGAGTTACCGCAAAGGAGGCCAGGAGAATCGCTACTTCCTCTCTGGATCCCCCTGAGCCCATACCGCTGACACAACCACTGAGGCCAAGAAGAAGGCCAAAAATTAGGGATCCCATCCCCAGCCACCGCCCCATGCTCACCGGCAGCCTGCGGATCCCGGCCCCAACTCTCCCAGACCAGACCACCTCGATTGCTGAGGGGATCCCCCATTTGTTCGCAGGTGTCCCTTCAGTGTTCATAGCAATCCCCAAAAACTTCTCCTCCTCCTCAGAGGGAGTCCGCCCTCACCCCCAACCCCCCTCCCAAAAGGGGAGGGGACCAGCGCCAGGACTCTTCCCGTCTTATTCTACGGTAAGCCAGTCGGTAAACCGTTTTTAGTTCTCTGGGGATCTCTAGGGGGAGCAGGTGGCGAGGATTGGCGGATCGGAGATTAAAGCCAGAGCAGCCTTGAGGATCCCGGGATCCTCTGGAGAAGGGCGCAACTGAAACCCCAGCCGCTGACACAGGCGGCGCATGGCCTCGTTTTCGCAAAGAACCTCGCCGGTGAGGTGCTGGATCCCTTCGCAGCGGGCCACCTGAATGAGGCGGGTCAAGAGCTCCGTGCCGATCCCCTGTCTTTGGTAGGGATCCGCCACCAAGAGGGCAAACTCCGCTTCCTGAGGGAGGCCGTGTTTTTTGGAGAGGCGGCTGATGCCAAGGAGGTGGGGTTCTGGGTCTTGCCGCTCGGCCACTAGGGCAATCTCGCGGTCGTAGTCATTAAAGCAGATGCGAACCAAGCGCTCGTGGGCGATGCGGGCGCTGTATTTGATCGGGTGGAAGTAGCGCAGATAGACGCTGTAATCGGAGACGTGGCGGTGAAAATCGATCACCAAAGGCTCGTCTTCAGGGCGAATGGGGCGAATGGTGATGCCGTCCCGGAAGCTCCAGATGTACTGGGTGGGATAGGGGCGGATGGCCAAGGGCACCTGGGGATCCTGCTCGGTTCGCAAAATGACGCGGGCATCCAAAGCCAGCAGGCCCTCGCTGGAAGCCAGCAGCGGATTGATATCGATCTCTTTAATCTCCCGCTGCTCGGCCACCAGTTGGCTGAGGCGCACCAAAAGCTGCTCCAGCGCCTCCAGATCCACGGCCCGGCGTCCCCGCACCCCCTTGAGGGCCTTGTAGATGAGGGTATTCTCCATCAAGCGCCGCGCCAAGGTAGTGTTGAGGGGGGGAAGGCCGATGGAGCGATCTTGAAACACCTCCACCAGTTGGCCGCCGCTGCCAAAGAGCAACACCGGCCCAAATTGGGGATCCTCGCTGCTGCCCAGGATCAGCTCGTAGCCGTTGGTGGGAACCATGGGCTGCACCGTCACCCCTTGAAAGTGCTGGGATCCGGCTTTTTCGGCAACATTAGTCTGGATCTGCTGGTAGGCCCGCCGCACGGCTTCGGCATCGGGCAGGTTGAGCTGCACGCCGCCTACGTCGCTTTTGTGGGTGAGGGTGTGGGAGTAAAGCTTCAGCACCACCGGGTAGCCTATGGCCTCAGCAGCTTCCACCGCCGCTTCCGAACTTGCTGCCACCCGCGTCGGCACCACCGGGATCCCGTAGGCGGCTAGGATCTCCTTGGACTCGACCTCGGTTAAGAGCGTGCGACCTTGCTGCCGGGCTTGGCTGAGGATTTGGTGCACCCTATCCCGCTCGACCGCTCTTGCAGGGGGCAAAGTGGGAGTTTCGTAGAGGGCCTTGAGGTTGTAGCTAAATCGCCACAAATAGCCGAACACCCGCGCCGCTTGATCCGGGTAGCGGTAGGTGGGGATCCCGGCTTGGTTGAGGATGTGCTCGCCCGCATCCACGCCAGCTCCCCCCATCCAACTGGCCAGAATGGGCTGCCGGGATCCGCTGCGCCGCCAGGTCTCCACCACTTTCTCAGCCGTGGCCGTGGGATCCGTCATGGCTTGGGGGGTGAGGATGACCAGACAGCCCTGGCTGCCGGGATCCCGCAACACCACTTCCAAAACTTGGGCAAAGCGCTCCGGATCTGCGTCCCCCAAAATATCAATGGGATTGCCGTGGCTCCAGTGGGGGGGCAAGAGCTGGTTAAGCTGCTCCAGGGTTTGGGGAGAAAGCTCGGCCAGGGATCCCCCGGCGCGGATGAGGGCATCGGTGGCCAGCACCCCTGGCCCGCCGGCATTGGTGAGGATGGTCAGGTGAGGGCCCTGAGGACGGGGCTGTTTGGCCAGCACCTCCGCCAGGTCGAAGAGATCTTCAATGTGATCCACCCGCAGCACGCCGCAACGGCGGAAGGCCGCATCCAACACTGCGTCGCTGCCGGTGAGGGAGCCCGTGTGGGAAGCGGCTGCTTGGGCTGCCGCCTGGGTGCGCCCCGCCTTGATGACAATGATGGGCTTGCTCAGGGCCACCTCTCGGGCCGCGGACAGAAAAGAGCGGGCATCCCCGATGGATTCCATGTACAAGACAATGCTGTGGGTATGGGGATCCTCGCCCAGGTAGTCAATCAGATCTCCCCAGCCCACATCCAGCATCGATCCCAAAGAGATAAAGGCGCTGAAGCCCACATTTTCCTGCAGGCTCCAGTCCAGGATCGAGGTGCACAGGGCCCCACTTTGGCTGATGAAGCCCACATTGCCGGGTCGGGCCATCTGGGCGGCAAAGGTGGCATTCAAGCCAGTGTGGGGGTTTTGGATCCCCAGGCAGTTGGGGCCAATTAGGCGCAACTTGCCGCGGGCGGCCTGTTGGATGGTCTTTTCCAGGGCCAACCCCTCCGGGCCGATTTCCTTAAAGCCTGCCGAGAGGACAATGGCCCCCTTGACTCCGGCCTCGACGCATTCTTGGATAACCGCCGGCACCCCGGCTGCCGGGATGGCGATGATGGCCAGATCCACCGGCTCGGGCAAGGCGGAAAGCCGCTCGTAGGCCCGGATGCCCAACACCTGGTGCCGCTTGGGGTTGACCGGGTAGACCGTGCCGCCAAAGGGATGGCTAATGAGGTTCCACAGCACCGTGCGCCCAACACTGCCCTCGCGCTCTGTTGCCCCCACCACGGCCACCGAGCGGGGCAGAAAAATGGGATTCAGGGGATGGGATCGGGCCCTCCAGATATCCACACTGGGATCCAGTCGTTGCCACATACCCTACTCCTTAGGCCAACACTGGTTCCGGCTGGTGGTAGAGAGCAGAATCCACCCGGCAGCCCCGATAGGCCAAAACGTACAGCTCCTTCATGTCTTGAATGAGGGGATAGCGGGGGTTGGCGCCGGTGCATTGGTCGTCAAAGGCTTGCTCCGCCATCGCCTCCAGACGGTCGTAAAACTCCCGCTCTTTCTCCCCCAGGGCCTCGCGAATGGTGGCCGGGATCCCCAGTTTCCGCTTGAGCTCTTCGATGGCCTCGATGAGGCGCATGACCTTTTCATCGTCATCCGCCCCGCCCAACTGTAGGTAATCGGCAATTTCCGCGTAGCGGTGTTTGGCGTTGGGATAGCGGTATTGGGGAAAAATGGCCTGCTTAAAGGGGGCGTCGGTGGCGTTGTAGCGGATGACGTGGGTAATCATCAGGGCATTGGCCAGGCCGTGGGGCAGATGGAAGGTGGATCCCAGCTTGTGGGCCAGGGAGTGGCACACCCCCAAAAAGGCGTTGGCAAAGGCCATGCCGGCAATGGTGGCGGCGTAGTGGACTTTTTCCCGCGCTTCGGGATCTGCAGCACCTTTTTCATAGGCCCGCGGCAGGTAGGTCATCAGGAGCTTGATGGCCTGCAGGGCCAGCCCATCGGTAAAGTCGCTGGCCATCACCGACACATAGGCTTCCAGAGCGTGGGTGAGGGCATCGATACCCCCGTAAGCCGTCAGCTTCTTGGGCATCTTGAGGGTGAGATCCGGATCCACAATGGCCATGGTGGGGGTGAGGGCGTAGTCCGCCAGCGGGTATTTGATCCCCACCCGGTCATCGGTCACCACGGCAAAGGGCGTCACCTCGGAGCCGGTGCCGGAAGTGGTGGGGATGCAGATGAGCTGAGCTTTTTGTCCCAGTGGGGGCAGCTCGTAAACCCGCTTGCGGATGTCCATAAAGCGCATCGCCAAGCCATCAAACTCCACCTGGGGCTGCTCGTACATCAGCCACATCACCTTGGCCGCATCCATCGGGGATCCCCCACCGACCGCAATAATCACATCCGGTTGAAACTGGCGCAACTGCTCCAGACCGCGATTGACGTTGCTGAGGGTGGGATCCGGCTCTACATCGTGGTACACATCCCAGCTCACGCGAATCTCATCCAAAACCTGGGTGATGGGATGCAATATGCCCAACTCAAAGAGCGGCTTATCGGTCACCAAAAAGGCGCGTTTTTTGCCGGCCAATTCCCGCAGAGCAATAGGCAGACATCCGGGCTTGAAGTAAACCTTGGGCGGGATCCGAAACCAGAGCATGTTTTCCCGACGTTGGGTTACCGTTTTAATGTTGAGCAGGTGGCGCGGCCCCACATTCTCGGAGATCGAATTGCCTCCCCAAGTGCCACAGCCCAAAGTCAGAGAGGGATCCAGCTTGAAGTTGTAGAGATCCCCAATGGCCCCTTGTGAAGAGGGAGTGTTGATCAAGACTCGACCGGTTTGCAGGGCATTTTCAAAGTAGGCAATATCGTCCCGATTGGCGGGATCTGTATACAAAACAGAGGTGTGTCCCCGCCCGCCGAAATTGACCAGTTGGACAGCAACATCTACGGCGCTGTGGAAATCGTTGGCGCAGTAGAGGGCCAAGATGGGGGCCAATTTTTCGTAGGAGAAGGGCTCCTCCGGCCCCACCTTCTCCACTTCCCCAATCAGCAGTTTGGTGCCTTCGGGTACCTGGATACCGGCCAGGGCAGCGATGGTCTGCACCGACTGGCCCACAATGGCCGGATTGAGGCGACCGTCTTTGAGAAGGATGCGGCGCACGGCTTCGGTTTGTTCCAGATCCAAAATGTAGGCCCCCCGATGGCGAAACTCGGCCTTGACCTGCTCGTAGATGGCATCCACCACCACCACTGCCTGTTCTGAGGCACAGATCATGCCGTTGTCGAAGGTCTTGCTCAACAAAATCGAGCTGACAGCCATGGGAATATCGGCACTGGCATCGATCACTGCCGGGGTATTGCCCGCTCCCACCCCCAAAGACGGGTGGCCCGAAGAGTAGGCCGCTTTAACCATGCCAGGCCCGCCGGTAGCCAAGATCAGCTTCACCTCAGGATGCTGCATTAAGGCCTGAGAAAGCTCGATGGTGGGCTCGTCGATCCAGCCGATCAACCCCACAGGAGCGCCCGCTGCCTCGGCAGCTTCTCTGACCACTTTGGCCGCGG
Organism: Thermostichus sp. OS-CIW-26; assembly: GCF_054058395.1. NCBI lineage: Bacteria > Bacillati > Cyanobacteriota > Cyanophyceae > Thermostichales > Thermostichaceae > Thermostichus > Thermostichus sp. OS-CIW-26. The sequence continues at coordinate 18,961 of NZ_JBSSAG010000038.1, forward strand.
CAATGGTGCATTGTTTAGCCCGCGGGTGGGGAGAAAAGATAATGCCGTTGCGGGTTTTGAGGGTGATCAGAGCCTTGAAAATGGTCGTTGACGTGGGGTTGGTTACCGGCACAATACCTGCCAAAAGACCCACCGGTTCAGCAATTCTCTCGTAGCCAAAGCTCTCATCCCGCTCGATAACCCCGCAGGTTTTCTCGTGTTTGTATTTGTTGTAAATGTATTCCGAGGCAAAGTGATTTTTGATCACCTTGTCCTCCACAATACCCATGCCGGTTTCCTGTACCGCCAGCTTGGCCAGCGGGATCCGTTCGTTGTTGGCAGCCAGAGCGGCTCTGTGAAAAATCCGGTCTACCTGTTCTTGGGTGAAAGTTGCATATTCAGCTTGGGCAGCCTTCACCTGCTGGATCAAGGTTTCCAGCTCGGCTAGATTGGTTACTGGCATCGGTGGATCCCTCCAAAACTCATCAAGACTTAGACGATAGGAACAATTGACAATCGGATAGTTGGAAATAGTCGAATAACCCGAATGGCAATCTAGGCGCCAACAGGAGCAGGAACTTGGATTTCGGTGGTCAGGGTGGGGGGATGGGTGAGCGTATTGTGAATGATGCAGGCATCAACTGCTTTTTCCAGCCCCTTTTGATGCCTTCCGTCCAGCGGGATCCCAGTTTTTACACGAATGTGAATGTTGTCTAGGCGAGCCGGATGCTCAACTTTCTCCGCCGTGACCACCACCTCTAGTCCACTGGGATCCAACTGCCGAGCTTCCAGATATTTGACGGCATAAAAACCAACACAGGCGCCCAGAGAAGCCAGAAACCATTCCGGCGGCGTCATTCCCTGATCTCGACCGTGATTGTCCAAAGGCTGGTCGCTGAGAATGCGGTGCCCTCGGCTTTCCGCTTGGAACTGAACACCATCGCGGTAGGTGACGCAAACTTCCATTGGGGATCCCTCCTCTTGGGGTATTCTTCAGTTCACATAGAGTCCGTAAAGTTAGCCTGGGGATCAACTTGGATTCCAGTCAGCTCAGGGCCAATCTGGAGACGGTGCAGAGGTTTTAGAGATTAACTGTGAATCACTTCGGATCTAAGCGTGACCTGGCTATGCTGACCCAAGCCGCAACTGCAGAATTGTCAAATAGCCACCAGTCCTTGATCCCGAAAGATTTGTAAGGCGTGATTCACCTGTTCGGGTGTGGGTGGATCGACATCGGCAAGGGTGTAAGGCAATCCCAATTGCTGCCATTTGTATTCCCCCATCTTGTGAAAGGGCAAAACTTCCACTCGCTCCACGTTGGATAAGGTGGCCACAAACTCGGCCAGACCCTTAATGTTTTCCTCGGGATCCGTCAAGCCGGGAACCAGCACAAAACGAATCCAGGTAGGCTTGTGGATCTGGTCTAAATAGCGGGCCAGATTAAGAGTGGGTTCTAGCGAAACGCCGGTAACCTTTCGATACAGCTCCGGCAGATAAGACTTGATATCCAGCAACACCAAATCTGTATGCTCCAACACAGGCTTGGCTGCTTCCAGTTGCCCATAGCCAGAAGTATCCAAAGCCGTGTGCAAGCCCAACTCATGGCAGCGACGGAAGATCTCGGCCACGAAGTCAGGTTGCAGCAAAGGCTCTCCCCCGGTAGCCGTAACTCCCCCCCCTCGCAAGTAATTCTTGTAACGTTGGATCTCGGCAATTAAAGACTCAACCGTAACAAGCTGTCCCGCCTCCGGATCCCGACAGTCAGGGTTGTGGCAATACAAACAGCGAAGTGGACAACCCTGTGTAAAAATTACGAAGCGGATTCCTGGCCCATCGACGGTGCCACAGGTTTCCACCGAGTGAATGCGCCCAGCAATTGGTGTCAGGGGGTTCATAACGGTATCCATACTTTTATCCTGGATGACTTTTGCAAAATATCAATCAATCTTGAGGTTTTCTTCCAGATTGCTAACTCAGGTTAAATAGAACACAGTTTCCATTTCTCTTTGGATTAGGTTGGGACTAGATTTTTTTAGATCCCTAGGGTCTTTTAGCTAGACCGCTGCTATCCTGGCTGGAAGGGAGAAAGGGGGATAAAAAGCCGAAAGGGCAGCTTGGGGATCCCACCCAGCTCAGACCGATGGGTCGTGTGGGCTAGGCACGGAGGTATCCACCGTGATGCCGTGCAGGCGGTGGGCCTTGGGATCGAAATCCTTCGGGAAATGGGTATAGGCATCGAAATCTGCGTGATCCAACAAGGCTCCTTCTAAGAGCGCCCCTCGGAAATTGCTGCCAAAGAGGAGACATCCCCGCAAATCGGCTCCCGATAGGTTAGCTCCGCTGAAGTCGGCATAGCTGAGATCGCACCCCCGCAAATTGGCCCCCGCCAAGTTGGCCCCACTGAAATCGGCATAGCTGAGATCGGCGCCAGCCAAATGGATCTCCTGCAGCTCAGCCCCCTGCAAATCGATCTCCCGAAAATCGCGCCGTCCTGAGGCATACTGGCTGACCAGATCCGCAGCGCTACAAACAGTCATGATCATCGGGCCTCCTCGGTTATCGATGGGGGATCCCTTCCATCGACCCCGGTATGGGCGGACTTCAGGGATCCCCGGCCTTGTTTTTAGCAGTGTTGATGGAACGTGCGGTTAATGACATCCAGTTGCTGCTCGCGGGTGAGCTTGATGAAGTTCACCGCATAGCCGGAAACCCGGATGGTGAGCTGTGGGTAGAGCTCCGGGTGCTCCATGGCATGCAGCAGGGTCTCGCGGTTGAGAACATTGACGTTGAGGTGGAAACCGCCATCCCGCATGTAGCCATCCAGCAGCCCCACTAGATTGGCAACCCGCTCCTCCGCTGTGCGACCTAGGGCCGCCGGCACAATCGAGAAGGTGTTGGAGATCCCATCCAGAGCGTCGTCGTAGGGCAGCTTGGCCACCGAAGCCAGCGACGCCACCGCCCCCTTGGTGTCCCGGCCGTGCATGGGGTTGGCCCCTGGGGCAAAGGGCTCGCCCGCTCGCCGCCCGTCGGGGGTGTTGCCGGTTTTCTTGCCGTAGACCACGTTGGAGGTGATGGTGAGGATGGACTGGGTGGGGATGGCATTGCGGTAGGTCTTGTGCTTGCGCAGCTCGGCCATGAAGGTCTGCACCAGTTGCACCGCAATGGAGTCAACTCGGTCGTCGTTGTTGCCGTATTTGGGGAAGTCGCCCTCCACCGCGTAATCCACCACTAGGCCCCGCTCATCCCGGATGGCCCGTACCCGCGCGTATTTGATGGCGGATAGGGAGTCGGCTGTTACCGACAGGCCGGCCAACCCAAAGGCCATGGTGCGCAGCACGTCCCGGTCGTGCAGGGCCATCTCCAGGCGCTCGTAGCAGTACTTGTCGTGCATGTAGTGGATGATGTTCATGGTGTTGACGTAGGTTTTGGCCAGCCAGGCCATCATCTGCGCCATGCGCGGCCACACCTCGTCGTAGTCCAGGACATCGGCGGTGATGGGGGCGAAAGCAGGAGCCACCTGCTCGCCGGAGATCTCATCCCGACCGCCGTTGATGGCATAGAGCAGGCACTTGGCCAAGTTCACCCGCGCTCCAAAAAACTGCATCTGCTTGCCGATGCGCATGGCCGACACACAGCAGGCGATGCCGTAGTCATCCCCCCAGTAGGGGCGCATCAAGTCGTCGTTTTCGTACTGGATGGAGCTGGTTTCAATGGAGACCTTGGCGCAGTAGCGCTTGAAGGCTTCCGGCAGCCGCTCCGACCAGAGCACGGTCAAGTTGGGCTCGGGCGCTGGGCCAAGGTTGTAGAGGGTATGCAGCATGCGGAAGCTGGTTTTGGTAACCAAAGGCCGCCCATCCAGGCCCATGCCGCCGATGCACTCGGTAACCCAGGTGGGATCCCCGCTGAATAGCTCGTTGTACTCGGGCGTGCGCAAAAACCTGACCATGCGCAGCTTCATAACAAAGTGGTCAATGAGCTCCTGGGCCTCTTCCTCGGTGAGGATCCCGGCCTGCAGATCCCGCTCGATGTAGATGTCCAGGAAGGTGGACACCCGCCCCAAGGACATGGCCGCCCCGTTTTGCTCCTTGACGGCTGCCAGGTAGGCCAGGTACAGCCATTGGATGGCTTCGCGGGCGTTGGCTGCCGGACGGCCCAGGTCAAACCCGTAGCGGGATCCCATCTCTTTCAGCTCTTGTAGGGCCTTAATCTGCTCGGAGAGCTCCTCCCGCAGGCGGATGGTCTCTTCGTCCATCGTGTCCAGGTCTAGGCTGGCTTTTTGGGCCTGCTTGTCTTCGATGAGCCGATCCACCCCGTAGAGGGCCACCCGCCGGTAGTCCCCAATGATGCGACCCCGACCGTAGGCATCGGGCAGGCCGGTGATGATCCCGGAGCGGCGGCAGCGGCGCATCTCTTCGGTGTAAGCATCAAAAACGCCGTCGTTGTGGGTTTTGCGGTACTGGGTAAAAATTTCCTTGGTGCGGGGATCCAGCTCGTAGCCATAGGCTTTGAGGGAAGACTCCACCACGCGGATGCCGCCAAAGGGCATGATGGCCCGCTTCAGGGGTTTGTCCGTCTGCAGCCCCACAATTTGTTCCAGCTCTGGGTCGATATAGCCAGGGGCGTGGCTGGTGATGGTAGAGGGAACAGCGGTATCGGCATCTAGGATCCCTCGCTCTCGCTCCAGAGCCATCAAATCCTTGACCTTGGCCCACAGCCGCTGGGTGCGCTCGGTGGCTGCAGCTAAGAAGGTTTCATCACCGGTGTAGGGGGTGTAATTGCGCTGAATAAAGTCTCTGACGTCGATGGAGCGCTGCCAGGATCCCGGCGCAAAATCGCTCAAAACTTTTTGACCGTCTGCGTTGGATCCCGTCCTTGGTTCCGCCTTCAATTCTGTAGGTGATGCTACAGAACGCTGCACACTGGCAACCATAACAATCCTCCCGGCTATTACGCCTGATAATCTATCGACAGGGCGAGGCAGCACCCCGGCCTTTGCCCCACGCAGGCTCTAAAAGAGAGCTAAAGAACCAATAGATCTCTGCAAGGCTTATAGGGATCCTACGAAGGGCTTTTAGCAACTCTTCTGTTTCTTTTTTAGGCGTTCTAAATACACCTCGCCTGATTTAATTTTAGTCCCTTGCGCTCTGAGGATATTTTCGGTTGCGTGATTTTTTAATCTTATTTTCATCCTATTTTTTAATGCTGTTTTAATATCTTCTTAACGTTGTTTTACGCTTTTCCATCGGCAAATGGCGGGCCTATGCTGAGGTAGGACGGCCCAGGTCGTCTGTTGCCGTGAGAACGTCAGGATACTCGGCCTTTACCTTAGCAGTGCCTTGCTCTATGAACCAGTCCAATCGAATCGTCCAAGGGATCCATCACCTGCACTTCTATCTTTGGGATCTGCCCCGTTGGCAGGAACACTTTTGTCAAGTTTGGGGCTTCCGAATGGAAGGACAGCTCGGCAGTACCCTCTGTCTGCGTCAGGGATCCCTGCGCTTACGCCTATCTCAGCCGGCTCACGCCGGGGATGAGGTGGATCGCTATTTGCAGCAACATTCGCCTGGGGTGGTGGATGTGGCCTTGGCGGTGGAGGAGCAAGAGCTGTTGGGCTTGGCAGAGCTTTTGCAGAGGCGAGGAGCCCAAGTGGAGTGGATCCCGGCAGAAGACGAAGGCTGCCCTGCTCTGTGCCTGCGCACTCCTTATGGACTCAGGCATTCTTTGATCCCCAGCTCAGGGATCCCCGATTCAGCCCCTGCTGAGGAGAACCTGTTTTCCCACTGGGATCACCTGGTATTGAACGTGGAGCAGGGATCCCTGCAGGCAGCGGCAGATTGGTATGGGCAGGTGCTGGGTTGGCGGTCTCTGTATCGCTATAGCATCCGCACCAACACCTCTGGCCTAGAAAGTGTGGTGGTGGGAGATCCTGAAGCCGGGATCCAGTTGGCCATCAACGAGCCCACCTGTGCCGCTTCCCAGATCCAGGAGTTTTTGGATGCCCATCATGGCCCTGGCCTGCAACATGCGGCGTTGCACAGCTCAGATGTCTTCGCCAGTGTGCGCCGGCTGCGACAGGGAGGCGTAAACTTTCTGCAGGTGCCACCGGAGTACTACACAAACCTGGCAAGGGAGCTGGCCTCTGGAGCAGTACTCCCTTCTGGTGGGTTGCCCACCATCTCCTGGCACGACTTGGTGGAGCAGCAGCTCCTTTTGGATACCACCTTGCCTGCCTCTGATTCCCGACACCCCCCCCTGTTGTTGCAAACCTTCACTCAGCCTCTGTTTGGCCGGCCCACGTTTTTTTTCGAGGTCATCCAACGGTTGGGTGGAGCCACAGGCTTTGGCGAAGCCAACTTTCAAGCCCTGTTTGAAGCTCTAGAACGCCAACAGCGACAACGGCAGCAAGCCCTGGTCTGCTAACACCCTTGTTCTAGGGATCCAGTGGGAGCACCAGGGGAATGTCTCCAGTTAATCAACACGATTGATTGCCCCTGAGTTTCCAGCCGATATTCGGGTATGCGGAAGGCGTTGACATCCTCCCCGGCCTGAAGGCCGGAGATTCCTACCACGCTACGCATGGATGGCTCCTTGCGCAGTCGTCTCGGCGGGTTCCTGCTTCCGACCGCCCGTGCAGTTCGATCCACAGGCCATCCGGGCTGACACGGGTGGTTCACCCACCCGCATCCCGACCGCAGCGTCGGTCGTGTCCTGCCCTTCGTCTCGCAACAGCTGTATCCCGCGAGCAAGGATGTTGATGGCACCGACCAGAAAGGCCTCCGGCCCGCTGCCGCGAAAGGCCTCCGGCCCGCTGCCGCGAAAGGCCTCCGGCCCGCTGCCGCGATCGGCGTTATTCTCATAGCCGCACGCCACGCACTCGAACCAGGCT
>NZ_JBSSAG010000039.1:0-23595 GCF_054058395.1 Thermostichus sp. OS-CIW-26
AGACGCAGCGGCATTATGACAAGCATCTGTATAAAGAGAGGCATTTAATCGAATGCTTTTTTCATAAGTTAAAGCAGTACCGGCATCTATTTTCTTGTTTTGACAAATTGGCCAGGAACTTCTTGAGTTTTCTCTATCTCGTCAGTGCTCTCTTTTGGCTCAAATGAAAGATCAACACAACCTAGGTATAGCGGGGACTGGATTTGAACCAGTGACCTTCGGGTTATGAGCCCGACGAGCTACCAGGCTGCTCTACCCCGCGGCGCTTTTCTAGCCTAGCTTGTCCTCCGGCTAACCGGCAAGCCTACGCCTAAGTTTCGCCCTTTTGTGTGGGTATTGTCTTCGGGGATCCCCGTCGCACCTGGATGAGCTGGGCGGTGATGCTGATGGCAATCTCGGCGGGGGTTTCGGCGTGGATCTCCAGACCGATGGGGGCAAAGAGCCGACTAAAGGCGGTCTCCGGGATCCCTTCCTGGGCCAGGGTTCGCAGTACGGTTTGTACCCGCTTGCGGCTGCCGATCATCCCCAGGTAGTGGGAGGTCAGGCCGGAGTGGTAGATGGCCCGCAGGATTTGGCAATCGAGGCTGTAGCTGCGGGTCACAAGAGCGACGTAGAGCTGCGGGATCCTGTGCAGATGGGGGATAAGTTGGGCAAAGGGTTCTGAGCACAGCCGCTCGGCAACGGGAAAGCGCTGAGGGGTTACCCAGTCCGGGCGATCGTCCTGTACCCAAATGCGAAAGCCGGCCAAATGGGCGATCTGGGCTAAGGATAGGCCGCAGTGGCCCGCTCCGACGATCAGCAGGGTGGGGGAAGGGAGGAGGGGCTCGACCCAGGATCCCGCGAGGAGCTGTGGGCGGGATGGCAGGGGGGCAAAGTGCTCCGCACCGCTGTCGCTAAGGCTGAGGTAGGGGAACCCCTGAGGATGGAGGGGAGTGATCAGCCAAGCCCTTTGCCCTTGGGTCAGAGCCTGGAGGATCTGGGCCGCCAATGTTTGGGCAGGGGATCCCTGCCATCGCTGTAGCCAAATGTGCATCCGTCCCCCGCAAACTCCCAGGGGAGGGCTGTTGAGATCGAGGGAAACCGGCATCCCAGCCGGCGAGGACTCCCCATCGCCATCGCCAACGGGAACAGCGGTCTGCAAAAGGGTTTGCGCTCGGGCAATGACTTCCGCTTCGGCAGCCCCACCGCCAACAGTGCCCAACAGGGTGCCATCGGATCCCACGGCCAGTTTTGCCCCCGCCTGGCGAGGCACAGATCCCTGGGTGCGGACCACCGTGGCCACCACCAGCGGCCCGCGGGAGAGCATATCTGCCAACTGTCGGGAAAAGGTCTCGTCCACCTCAGCCTCGGTTATGCCTACGGCACCCTAGCGGGAACGGTCAGGGACTCAATGATCAAGAAAGCCCCTCTAGGATGGCCTGATGGAAGGCAACCCGGAAAGCCTGGAACCCGTTCTCCCGCCGACCGTGGTAGACGGCGTTGGTGAGCAGCGTCACCACCAGCTCCCGCTCTGGATCGATCCACAGGGAGGTTCCGGTGAAGCCGGTGTGGCCAAAGGCGCTGGGGCTGAACGGGTAGCTGCTGGCCAAGGGATCCGGGGAGCGCAAGGCAAACCCCAAACCCCGGCGCTCGTGACAGCGGTGGGCATCCCCTTGCTGAGGCAACTGCTCGCGGGTCATTTCCCTCACCGTCTGCGGCTGCAACAGGGATCCCGTCAAAAAACTCTCCCCGAAAGCAGCTACTTCCTCTGCCGTGGCAAACAGTCCGGCATGGCCGGCGATCCCGCCCAGGCGGGCGGCATTTTCGTCGTGAACCTGCCCCTGTAGGCGGCGCTTTCGCCAAGGACACAGCTCGGTGGGGGCACAAGAGCCAGAGACAGAGGATGGGTCAAAGGGATCCCCTGGATAAAACTGAGTTTGGCTCAGGCCCAGAGGCTGCAAGATCCGGGCGTACAAGATCTGATCCAGACGGGTTCCGCTCAGACGTTCCAAAGCCAGCCCCAGCAGGATCAATCCAAGATCGCTGTAGACTGTGCGGGATCCTGGTCTGTAGGCCAAAAAGGTGTGCAAAGCCATGTGCCGGGCAGATTCGGCATCGGGCTGTCGAAAAAGGGGTCGCCAGGCGGGCAAACCGGCGGTGTGGGCCAGCAACTGTCGCACCGTCACCTGTTCTGCTGCAATAAGCTGGCCCAAGGACTCCGGCTCCGCAGCTATCCATTCCCCTGGTTGCAGAGGATCTTCATAGGGGGCAATGGGGCGGGATCCCTGAAACTCCGGCAACAGGAGACTGACCGGTTGATCCAGCAGCAACGCTCCGGCTTCCACCAGGGCCATGCAGGCGGTGGCGGTGTACAGCTTGGTCAGCGAGGCCAGGTCAAAACGGGTGGCCGAGGTTGTCGGTTGGCGCCGGGTCTCAGGGTCGAGATAACCTGCCGCCCTTGAGTAAATACACCTTCCCTTGTGGCGGATGGCCACTTGGGCAGCGGGGAAAAGGTGCGGAATGGCGGAGTTGAGCAGCCCCTCCAGCAAGGCTGGATCCCAACCCATCTGCTTCTCCTCCTGGCTTGGGGATCCCCAGTCCAACAAACAACTTGTAACGGTGTTTACAAAAGCCTACCGCTTCCCCAGCTAGGATGCCACCACGGCAGGCTACATCATCAAGGGATCCCAGGTGCGGCTGGAGTTGTTGCAAGCTTTTTTGAACGTGGTGGAAACGGGCAGCTTTTTGGCCGCTGCTCGCCTCAGCGGTCTGACCCAATCGGCCATTAGCCGCCAGATCCAGGCCCTGGAAGAAGCAGTGGGCGCTCCGCTGTTGCATCGCAAAAGCCCGGTGGCCCTAACTGTGGCCGGGGAACGGCTTTTGCCCCATGCCCGTCGCATCTGTCAAGAATGGCAGCGGGCTCAGGAAAGCATTCGAGAATGGCTGCAGGGCCAGCAAACTGAGCTCTGCATTGCTGGGATCCATTCTCTGATCGCCCATCAACTGCCGCCGGTGCTGCAACAGTTTTGCCGGGAGTACCCAGAGGTGCAGTTGCGGGTTACCGCTCTGGGCAGCGACCGCGCCTTAAAGGTGCTCAGAGATGGGCTGGTGGACGTGGCCCTGGTGATGGAGAACCCCCTGATGACGCGGGGGGCAGAGCTGGTGGTGGAGCCACTGTACTCCGAGCCAATTCAAGTATTGATGCCCGCCAACCATCCCCTCAGCCGCTACGAGCAGATCCCCTGGAAGGTGCTGGCGGAGTATCCCCAGGCCGTGTTCAAGGATGGCTATGCCATGCGCTCCTTGGTGGGATCCCATCTGACCCGACAGGGGCTTCCCCTGAAAGCAGCCCTGGAACTGAACACCTTGGATGCCTTTCGGGGGGTGGTGCGACAGGGGCAGCTCATTGCCCTCCTGCCGGAGTCGGCCCTGGTGGACTGCTGCGCCGATCCGGATTTGCAGGTGCGACCCACCGAGCCCCCCCTATTGAGGCGACAGGTGGTTATGGTCACCACCAGCGATCGCTATCGGATCCCTCCCATTCGCCGGTTTTTGCAGTTGGCCGCCCAGCTTATCAGGCAGTCTGGTAATGCTGAGCCTGCTTCCGGCGCAGATCCCCATTGGCCCTCTGCTGGGCTGTTGTCGGTTTTGTAGAGACCTTTTGTAGAAATTTCTGGTCAAATACCCATATCGGTAGTTTCAAGTGTTCCGCCCTTATCTCCCCCTATCCTGAGTAGCCCAGCGCTCCCGACCGCCGATGCTATGAGCCAAGAGTTTCGCGAGCTGTTGAAAAAAATCGGCAGCGGCACCCACACCCACCAGGATCTCAGCCGGGCAGAGGCCGCCAGCGCTGCTCGAATGCTCCTGCGGGGGGAGGCCACTCCCGCCCAGATCGGGGCTTTTTTAATTGCCCACCGCATCAAGCGCCCCACTGCCGAGGAGCTGGCCGGTATGTTGGATGCCTACGCAGAAGACGGCCCTCTTCTGCCCCGGCAGGATCTGCCTCATCCCTTGATCATCTTTGGCCATCCCTACGATGGCCGCTCGCGGACGGCACCGCTGGGGGTGCTGGTGGCTTTGCTGCTGGCAGCGGCAGGGTCAGCCGTTTTGCTGCATGGCTCTGGCTTCTGTCCCACCAAGTATGGGCTGCCTTTGGAAACGGTGTGGCGGAGCTTGGGGGTGGATTGGCGGGGGCTATCCCTGGAGCGGGTGGGGCAACTGCTGGAACAAACCGGGCTGGGATTTTTGTATTTGCCCACCTGTTTTCCCCAGGCTCAGGCCCTGATGGACTACCGGGATCAAATCGGCAAGCGCCCCCCCTTGGCCACCTTGGAACTGGTCTGGACGCCCTACCAAGGCCCCTTTCACCTGGTGGCCGGGTACGTGCATCCGCCCACCGAGGCCACGATGCTGGAGCTGTTTGCCCTGCGGGAGATCCGGCAATTCACCACCGTCAAAGGTTTGGAAGGCAGTTGCGACCTGCCGCGGGAACGGGCGGCCATTCTCAACCAGGGCGGGAAACGGCTGCTCTTGAAGGCTCGCGATTGTCACTTGGCAGGCCCGGAGATTCCCCTCTCCGGCGAGAAAGAGCTGCTCCAACAGATGCAGCAGGTGCTCAGCGGGGATCCCTGTGAACTCACCCCAGCCGTTCTCTGGAATGGGGGCAGCTATCTGTGGCTCCTCGGCCACGCCCCATCCTTGCCAGAAGGGATCCAACAGGCGGAAGACCTGCTTCGCTCTGGACGGGTGATGGAGAAGCTGAAACAACTGATCCGGGTGATCGACCTGATACATTTACGCTGAACACTGCTGAACATCACTGTTCAACTATGCAGCGATAGCATTCTGTTTGTTTCCAAACAGAATGGCGGTATCCCGCAAAGCTTTGAGTAGAATACCCAAAGCGCAGTTTCCGTGTCGTCTTACTACCAATTTTCTGCTTTGCTTTGGCTACCATGTTGGCAGACTCAAAAGTAAACAGAAAGATCAACTGGTAGTAATCCGTACTGAACATATTATACATTATTTTCAGTATAGTTGAGCTTATTATTGACTAGAGTCATGCTCTCCTAGGGCTGGGATCCCCTGTTTCGATGACTAGAGTCAAGCTCTCCAGCCCAGGAAAGAAAGCCCCCCGGCCAGCTCCAGGGGGCAAGAAGGGAAAGGTTGGATCCTTCAGGGCAACAACTCTTCGATGGCCTCTTCTTTGGTGTTGGTGCGGCGGGAGAGGGTGCGGCGGTCGAAAGTCATGTGGATCTCCCGGTTTTGCTCGCCATCGGCAGCCACGGCGAAGATGGGGAAGTCGATGTTGCCGTCTGGGAAAGCCATGTGGAAGCGGAAGGTGCCATCGGGGTTGAGCTGGATCTTGCGCCCGCCAATGGTAACGGTAGCATCCGGCTCTGTGGCCCCATAGACAATCAGCTCGGCATCGGCCACCAGCCAGAACTTGCGAGAGCGCTGCGGCAGCACTTCGGAAGCCCCCGAGAACAGGCCCAGGCCGGATCCTGAAGCCATCCAGGGAGCAGCGGGCACCTCCGCCATGGCCATCCCCATCATGCCCACACCCGAGGGGATGATAAACGAGCTGATGGCCTGCTCGGGCACCAATTGGCGGCTGCCCATCTGGTGGCTGCCAAACAGGGATCCCGCCACCCGCATCGCCTCAAAGCCACCCACCATTTCCAGGAAGGGATCGACCGTGGCACCCTGCTGCGGCTCATCGCCTTTGTAGTCCACCACGCCCATGCCGGTGGCGCTGCGCTTGTAGGGCTCGCTGAGCTGGTAAAGGGTGCGGCCCTGCAGAGCCATGTCGAAGGGCACTGTCAGGAAGTGCTCTTCAAACCAGTCGGAGGGAAAGACTGGCGGCACCATCACTGCAGCCGAGCGGGCCAACATCAGCCAGCGGCCATCTGCCGTCCGGTAGCCGATCTCCACAATGTAGGAACGATCGCTCACCGGGATCGGCAAATACCACTCCCGCGCCAACTCGTCACAGGGGTACTCCTGCATGCTGTGGGCCGGCTGGTAGCTGAAATCGATATCCGTCACATCGTAGAGGCGCAGCGCCAACTGTTGGCCGCCCTCGCGGCGCTTGCTTTCTTTAGCCTCGTTGGGCACATCCCAATAGGCGTAGGCCCACTGGGGATCCCGCGGCAGCAAAACGATGCGGCTTTCCCCATAGCCCTCCGGCAGATCCCCCAGCCCTTTGTCCACATCGGCCAGATCCGTCTTGCCGGCAACCTCTTGACCCCTAAACTTCGTTTGGGTGACCGATTCTTGCCCCTTGGGCTCCGGCATGGCATCGACAGGGCGGCCAGCTTTGACTTGGGTCTCTCGAATGGCCTCAATCAGCTGGTCTTTGGTCATGCGGCTGTATTTGGGGATCTGATAGCGGGCAGCTTCTTCCCGCAACTGCCGGATGGTCATTTCTTCCAACGGGATCCGCTCTTGTGGCATGGTCGGGGTCTCCTGTCTTCGACAAATCGGGCTTCGTGCAATGCTCCAGCTTTTGTCCTATGGGCCGATCCCAGCTTGTGGTTCTGAGGACAACCTTGAACCTGCTGATGTATCGGCTTGCCTCGGGCTCTCCAGCCGCTGATGACCACAGGTGGGGATCAACGGGGATCATCAAGAATGATGAACCCATGTTTGCGTATTTTTGCCTGTCGGTCAAGACCCTGGGGATCGCTGGGGATCAATCTCTTGTTCTCCGACCCACCTTTAGGGAGAGGCCAGGAGCCCCAGCTGCTCTCAAGCCAAGGGGAAGACTGCGCGGGATCCCCTGCCGAACCGGCCTCGCCTGGGTAGCATGGGGGAAAGGTGAGCTGTTGCGAGATGGGCCGCAGATTTCGTGGCCAAGAGGTGTTGGGATGAGGTGGTGGAAGCCTGCCGGGAAAGGTTCCGGGATCCAGATGAGTTGGGCAGCGCTGGGGATCCTGCTGGCGGGGCCGGTCTTGCCGGTGGAAGCTGTGGATGCCCAAACGCTGTTTCCTCCCCTTTACCGCTTGCAAGGGGGATCCCCTACCCTGCCCGCTTCTGAAGCAACGCCCTGGCGTCCAGTAACCCAGGATTCTGTTCCGCTCCCACAAACAGATCAAGCCGATCCAAAAGTCCAGCCGGCCCAACCCGGCCATGGAGAAGTGGCAGAAGGCCCGGTTTTCGATCTGGATCTGTTGCGGCAGTTCGGCACCAGCCCTGGCGGCAGTGGCTCTGGATCCCGGCAGGGGGAAGTGATCGGGCCGGGCAGCGGCCAGAGTGGGGTGCGCGGAGCCAGTCCTGGCTCAGGGGTGGGCACAGGCCAAGGGCCAGGGGGCGGAACGGGTCTGGAGGCGGGATCCCAGCGGCGGGAACCGCAAGTGACAGGGTTGATTGTGGATGCACGAGGCTTGGATTTCTTGCCTAGCCAGTCAATGCGCTTGTTTGATCCCGATGGCAATCAAGTCTATACCCCCGTTACTCTTGGCCAAGACCTCAACGCGGCCTTTGTGGGCAGCGAGGGCACAGCTGCCTATGCCACCTCGGAAGAGCAGGCCCGCTCACTGGTGAACCGCATCGGGGAACGGCCTCACCGCATTCGCGCCATCCGTACCCTTGGCTACGACCTGGTGATTTCCGCCGAAGATGCCTTTAGCCTGCGCCAGATGAATGCGACAGATGGCTTTCTGGATCGCTTTGCTGTGGTGGTCATCTGGGATGGCAGCCAAGCCAGTCTCCCCTGAGGCCCAGGGATCCCAGCATGGCCATCAAAGCACAGGACAGAGGAATGCTAGCCTAGCAAAAGTGCTCTGTCTGCACCACCCGCACCACCTCCAGCGGGGTTGATATCTTCCTGGGGATCCCAGCCTTATGCAACGGTTTGCCAACCAACCTCTGCGGGAACATCCCCACCTGGCGGTGTTTTCCTCCAGCAAGGTGGGCAATTTTGTGGTTACCATCCCGCTGTTGCGGGGCCTCAAGGAAAAATACCCCGGCTGTGTGCTGGATTTTTTTGGCAGCGAGATTACCCGCGACTTTGAGCTCCACTGCCCCTACATCGACTTCAGCTTTCCTCTCTACAGCCGTCGTCCCGATTACCTCGAGGCCCTGACCGCTGCTGTGCGAGAACGGGTGACCCAGGCCGGCCCCTACGACTTGGCCATCAATTGCGACGAGTTTAGCGAGCTCAACCTGGTGGCGGTAACGGCCCTGCGCCCCCAGTACATTGCCGGGGCCGGCTTGACTCTGGATTTTCGCCGCAAGTTGGACCCCGGCTCCGACCCGGTGCAGCGCATGCTCCAAGACGACGACTGGAACGGCCTGGAGTTTCTGCAGCGCTACAAAGATATCCTCACCAGCAACTACATCGCCGAAATCTTCTGTCGCCTGGCGTACGTGGAGACGGATTTTTTCCGCCTGGAGCTGCCCAGCCGGGATCCCGGTTTTCCGGTGCCAGAGGTCTTGGTGCACATCACCACTACCCGCCGCGCCAAGATGTGGCCTCTGGAGTACTGGCGGCAGGTGATCCAGTGGTGCCAAGGCCAGGGCCTGCAGGTGGGGCTGATCGGCAGCGCGCCGGAGCTGCAGCGATCCCTCTACCACGGCGGCAGCAGCGAAGACGAACTGCTGGCGCAAACGGGAATGGTTGACCTGCGGGGCAAAACCAGCCTCATGGAGCTGGCGGGGGCCCTGAAGCGGGCGCGGGTGTGTATCTCCGTGGATGCGGGGCCGATGCACATCGCGGCGGCAGTGGGCTGTCCCACCATTGCCCTGTTTGGCAACGATGCCGATGGGGATGGGGCCAGCCCGGTGCGACTGTGGGCTCCTCGTCTGCCCCACGTTTACCTCACCCAAACCGCCTACAAGTGCCGGGTCTGCGCAGAGAACAAGTTCAAAAACGAAACCTGCCTGGTGGAGGGTCATCCCTGTATGGCCCATCTCAAGCCGGAAACGGTCATCGGCTACTTGAAAGAGATTCTCAAGCAAACCTAGAGGTTCCACGCCCTCACCCCCAGCCCCTCTCCCAAAGAGAGAGGGGAGCTATGGAGCGACGGGGTGAGTTGTTTCATGGCTACTTGAAATGGCCATGTCTTGGGATCCCCATCTTTTTCCCCCTGGGAATCAGGGGGGCCGGTGGGCAGCAAGGAGTGCCCAGGGGCGCAGTTCGGATCCCTGGAAGTCCGTTTAAGCTGAGAGTTCAAGGCTGAAAACTTAGTGCCTAAACCATTTGGGTGTGAGCTGTGACTTTGGAGATGTGGTATCGCCACCAGCTGAGCCGCTTTGCAGGGTGGGGAAAAATAAGGCTCTGGCAAGGAGTTGCCCTGAAGCTGCTGGCCACTGCTTGCTTTGCCTGTTTAGGCGCGATCATCCGGCTCAACACTCCCGCCCTTCACCCCTTTCAGATTGTGTTTTTGCGCAACCTATTCGGGTTTCTCGCCCTGTCGCCGCTGGTGTTGCGGGCTGGGATCCAGTCTCTGCACACCACCAAGATGGAGTTTTACCTCCTGCGCTCGGCGATCAGCACGGTGGGGATGTTGCTCTCCTTTTGGGCAGCCAGCCTGTTGCCTCTGGCAGAAGCTACGGCGCTGAGCTTTGTTCAACTTTTGTTTGCCGGCACGATGGCGGTATGGGTGTTGGGCGAGCAGATGCGCTCGTCCCGCTGGCTGGGATTGGGCCTGGGGTTTGCCGGGGCTTTGGTGATGTTGAGGCCAGGCTTCCGAGAGTTTTCTCTGGGAACAGGCCTGGCCTTGGGGGCGGCAGCACTCTTTGCCTGGGTGACCATCGTGCTCAAGATCCTCTCCCGCACCGAGTCCAGCCTCACGATTACGGCCTACATGGGCCTGCTGCAGACCCCCCTTTCCTTTCTGGCTGCCGTCTGGGTTTGGACCTGGCCTTCTCCTGAGCAGTGGCTGTGGATGGTGGCCATGGGGCTACTGGGCAGCATTGGCCATGTGGCCCTCGCTCAGGCCTACAAGCTGGCTGAGGTGACGATGCTGCTGCCTCTGGATTTCTCCCGTCTGCTCTGGGCCAGCCTAATCGGGTTTTGGGTGTTTGCCGAGATCCCGGATGGGTGGACTTGGATGGGCGGAGCCTTGATCTTGGTGGGCGCCACCTCTGGAGCCTACGGCGAAGCCCGCCTGCCCACAATGCCGACCCAGGCCCGTACCGGCGGAGTTGGATAGCAGACAGATATCCTCTGCCAGGACTTACAGCCGAGGGAGAACAGGGCTGGAGCTGGTCAGGTCTGTGGTGGTAAGGGCCACCAACAGGGCTTCTGGACTGACGGGGAAGGGCAGGTGGTGGATGTCGGATCCTGGCTGGCAGGCCACTTGGGCAGCATGCAGCAGGTCGGCGGATCCCAAGTGACCTAGCTTGAGATCCCGCAAGTTGAGGGGCAGCCCCACCTGGCGGTAGAACTCCAGCAACTGGGTACGTGCTGCCAGCGCCAACTGGCTTCCCTGCAGGATCTCTTCTAGGCGGAGCTGGGCCAAAATGCCGAAAGCCACCTTCTCGCCGTGCAGGGTGGCCCGGTGCCCCGACAAGTGGGTTAGCCCGTTGTGGACAGCGTGGGCGGCCACGGTGCGACACTTAGCCCCACCCATGCCGCCGACGATCCCCGCCAGGCAGATGCAGGCATCCACCACCTGCTTCCAAGCGGTTCCGCCCGGCTCCCTCAAGGCCGCCGCCGATTGCTGGAGGAGCAAATCCCGCAGGACGCGGGCCTGCTGCACTGCCCCAATCACCAGAGCATCTTCCGATGCGCCGCTGCTGACGGAAGACTCGTACCACTTAGCCAAGGCATCTCCGATCCCGGCTACCAAGGTGCGAGGGGGAGCCTGACGAATGAGGTCGTAGTCCAAGATCAAGGCGGCTGGGGTCTGATCCAAGGCCACATCCCGCTGAAAAGCGCCGCTGTTGGAGTAGATATTGGATAGGGCACTCCAGGCGGCACAGGTGGCAGCAGAGGTGGGCACGGTAACCACGGGGATCCGCAGCCGGTGGGCCACCAGCTTGGCCGTATCCAGAGCCTTGCCCCCGCCTACCCCCAAGATGCCGGTTGTGGACTCCGCCATGGCTAGCGCCTGCAAACGCGCCAGCTCCGACTCGCTGCAATCTACCCCGTAGGTAGTCCAGTGAACTTGGAGGGCGGGATCCCGGGCGAAATTGCGCTGCAGAGGGGACTCAACTACAGCCAAGGAGCGTTCCCCCCCGATCACCAGCACACGGGATCCCAGTACCGCAAGGGGCACAGCTTCCAGAATGCCGCTGCCGCGGTACAGCCGACCTGGGGCCGGAATGGCAAGATCCAATTGGCAAGGAGAGGCGCTCAGCATTGCAAGAATGGGCGAGAAAAAGGACTCCGTCCCGCTATCGCAAACAGCTCAGTGTTCGTAATATAGATAACGATCCTAGCCGAAAAAAGGGCTGTGCACCGCTGGCGCGAACGCAGATGGCTCACCCAAGGTCTGGCTATAGTTAAGCTGTTCATCCCCTCAACTCTGCAGCCTCTAAGGTCTCTGGCCCCCTGACACGTTCGCAGAAGTGTCGCGTAGCGACAACAGTTCTCAGCAAGGGATCCCACCATGAACCCCACAACTCAACATCAGCTCATGCTCAAAATTGTGGCCGGCTCTGCTTGGGCCGATGGGCATTTGGAACCCCAGGAATTGGCCTACTTGGGATCCCTGCTGCGCCGCTATGGTTTGGAGCACGATACCGAGCTGCGAGAAGTAAACTACCCGACCCTGACCTTCGCAGTACAGGGCGGGCTTTCGGTAGCCCTGCAGTTGGCAAGCCAACCACGAGCCTCTGGGGTGGTTTACAGCACCCCCAATCGACCGTTACCAGTGCCTTAAACAACCGTTTCTGGTGTCCGCAGTACAATTATAACCATGGAGGCGGACTTTCCTCTCGACACCGACCCTACGGGTACAGTGCGGGGCTCCCGCGATTTCCAGCTGATCCAAGAGCCCATCCCGATGGAGCAAACCGAGCGCTGGATGGCCGATTATCTTGCCCAGGCCAGCGAAACCGAGCGCATGCAACTTTTGGGAGCAATCGGCAACCTGATGATCGCGGACAACACGGTCTCTCCAGAAGAGCACACCCTCTTGGATGACTACTACACCCTCATGGCCGGGATCCCGGCTCGTCCAGAAGCTGCACCCAACCTGGTGAAGGGCGTTGGGCAATTTTTCCGGCGCGTGGCCAAGGCTGTGGGGGGCAGGTGAGCGGGAAATCTGCGCTCTGGGCTTCAAGGATCCATGCTTTTGGAGAGCTCCTTCCCTTGCTGCTCCGCACCGCTGGCGCAAGAGTGTATCAGTCTGTACAGTTGCTCCCCAATAATCTGGATGCCGCTGACAATGCGCTCTTCCGGTTGGTAGCTAAAGGCCAGGCGCAGAGCATGGTCTCCTTGGCCGTCGGCAAAGCAGTGGGTGCCCGGTAGGAAGGTGACCCCCAGGGCGCGAGTAGCCTGCAACAAGGTGCTGGCGCTTAGGAAAGGGGGCAGCTCACACCAGACGAAAAATCCACCCCCAGGGGCCTCCACCTTGACTTCGGGCGGAAAATATTGAGCGATGGCCTCCAGCATCACCTGGCACTTTTCTCGGTAGCGACGGGTGAGGAGTTGAATGTGGCTTTGCAGACGGCCCTCCCCGCAATAGCGGGCCACCACCCGGCCCAAAAAGGGCCCCAGGGATCCCTCGCTGCGAAACATCTCCAAGCGGCGGATGATCTCAGGGTGACCACAGGCCCAACCCACCCGCACCCCCGGCACCACAATCTTGGAGAAGGTGCCCACATGAAGAACCCAGCCTTCCCGATCCAGCGCAGCCAAACTGGGCAAGGGATCCCCGGCAAAGCGCAGGTCGTAGTAGGCCTCGTCCTCCACCACCACCACACCGTACTCAGCTGCCAACTGCACCAATTTCTGCCGCCGTGGCCCAGAGAGGGTGCAGCCTTTGGGGTTTTGGAAGGTGGGAATGGTATAGACAAATCGGGGGCGGATCCCTTGGCGAGCCAGATCGCGCAGCACCTCTTCCAGGCGATCCACCACCATGCCTTCCCCATCCACCGGAATCGAGATCAGACGCGCTCCTGCCGCCGCAAAACGGCTGACAGCCCCCATGAAGGTGGGCCCTTCCACAATGACTACATCCCCCGGCTCCACGAAGACCTGAGGCAACAGGCCGAGGATCTGCCCAGAGCCATAGCCGATCAGTAGGTTTTCCGGCTGGGCCTCTACCCCTCTATCCCGCATCAACTGCAGCACCACGTTGATCAGCCCGGCAAACGTGCCGCCGTAATTGAGGGCATTGTCCCCATCCTCTGCCAACACCTCCGCCGTGGCCCGCGCCAAGTCGGCCTTGGGGAACAGACGCGGATCCGCCAGCCCAAAGGTAAAACTGGTAACCACTGGCACCGCCCCTGGGATCTCCGCCCCGAAAGGAGAAGGGATCACAGCCTGAGCCCGTTGGGCAAAAAGGGTTTGCAACAAGGGCCGCGAAGTGCTACGCGGTGCCGATGCGGACGAGGTCTGGGTCATGGCAAGCAAGAGAAAGAATACCTTAGGCCAATGCCTGCCACGATAACAAGAAAGAACTGCCCAGGAGTAGGGATCCCAAAACCCGCCGCCAGCTCCGGTAGGGGATCTCAGCCAAGACGCCGCCGGCGCTCAGGCATAGGAAGGGGAGCACCACCAAACCCCAGCGAGCACTTTGCTGTAGGGTGTTCACTTGGGGATCCCAAAACACTGCTGCCAGCACTCCCACCCAGAGGACATGGCCCAAGCCGGCCAAGCTGAGCAGGGCTTGTTGCCGTTCCGCCCAAGGCCAGCCCAGCCGCACCAAGCTCAACCCCAAGGGCAGCATCAAAGTAGCCAAAACAGCCAAGCCACTTTGGGAGCTGAGAGGATAGGGAATCACCTCAGCAGAGGTAGCCGGCAAATTAAACCGTCCCAGCCAGGAAAGCCCCATCACCAGCAGCAGCAAAAGCAGTCCTGATATTCCGAGCCGCTGACGCGAACGCAAAGGTTGCCGCGGCCACTGCTGGCTCGTCCACAGCCCCGCCCAGAGCAGAGCCAAGGGCCAAACCTTATAAGACAGGGCACAAGCTAAGGCCAGACCCCACCAGCGCAAGGTGGATCCCGGCCCAACACCACAACTGCAAAGCAAAACCAGGCTGCCCAAAATCTCGCTGCCTGGCTCCAACCCTTGGGTCAACACCCAGGGGCTGAGTCCCCATAGACCGGCACTCCAGAAGTTGCCCCAGCTCCAGCACAACAGCAGAATGGCCAAGCAGGCCATAGCTGAGAAGATGTGCAGGATCCCTTCAGCCGGGATCCCGGTTCCCTGAGCCAGCCAGGGCAGTAGCCCGTCTGCAAAAGTGCTCCGCACCACTGACGCGAACGAGTGGTAGAGAGGCAGTTCCGGTTGGACAAAAGTCAGGGATCCCTCAGAACTGCTCACCGGCAAAACGCGCCACCACTGCAGAGGAGCCGGTTGCCCCCAAGAGCGGAGTCGCTGCCCCAAAAGAAGGCCCATCCCTCCCCATAGCAGCCAGTGGCCCATGAAACCAAAACCAACCAAACGCCGACGGCGATGGTTGTCCCTGTTGGAGGAGCTCAGGCGGGGAAATGAGCCGCGGGGCAGCCGCTTGCCCGGGCGGGGTGTGGCGGGGGGAAACTTCATGGGTACACCCTAGCCTGTTCGCATGAGCAGTGCAGAACACTATCCCTACACGGGGTGGGCCCTCGACCGGCAGCAGAACATCCAACGCCCTCTACTCTTGGCCGGTTGGGGAGAAAAAGTGCCCCTTCGTTACTTCCAAAAGAGAATCTCCCCGCGTGACATACTCCCGCACTCATGCTGACGCAAAGCACTCCGCGCCGCTAGAGAGAAGGTCTAGTCAACTCTAGATCGCCCGTCAAGGGGCAACCCGACTGTTGCCAGCGGCGGATGGCCTGGGCAGTGAGTCCATTCGTTACATCGCGAATGGGGATCCCCGATCCGGTTACCTGCAGACGCACCAACCGCCAGGGATCCCCAGGAGCAGCCCGCAGAACATAAGCCTCGTAGGCCAGTTGCAGGGTTTCGCTGCGCCGACCGGCCAAGGAGTTGCCCTCCTTTTGGGGGTGTTGGGGCAAGACCAAGCGGCGCTCCAGCGTGGTGAAATACAGCCGAAAAGCTTCTGGCGAAACAGCAGTTGCGGTGTCCGGCAAAACCGGAGCCAGCTCCTGTTGGCGTAAGCGGGCCGGAGACCCTGGAGAGAGCATTTCAACCTCCGGCTTCCCCACCAGCACAACCTGAAACTCAGAGCGGGAGCGGCTCAAGGCCAGATTGAGAAACAAAGGCAACTGCTCCGTTAGAGCCTCAGCCCAAACCTGAGGAGCAGCCAGGCAAGTTTCCCCTCTTGGCGGAACGAAATGCTCCGCACCCCTAACGCGCCCAGGAGTGCTGACCAGGCCCAAAACCACCGATAAACCGGCTCCCAGCCAACGCCTCCTGCCGGATCCAGTCGGCCTATTTTCAGGGATCCACTGCACAAGCCTACGGCGTCGTTGCATTACAGAACTACCCCAATAACATCGGGCATCTCCCCACACCCTCACCCGGCAGCATCCCATGAGGCTTGGAAGCGCCGCAAGGCAGCCACGGGATCGGGAGAAGCGGTGATGGGGCGGCCCACCACCAGATAATCGGCTCCTGCCCGCAGAGCTTCGTCGGGCGTGCAGATGCGCTGTTGATCCTCCTCTCCATCCCCCGCCTTGGCTTGGCCCAGACGGATCCCGGGAGTAACCAGCAAAACCTCCGGCCCCAAAGCTTGGCGCAACCGCGAGACCTCCTGAGGAGAGCAAACCAGTCCAGTAAAGCCTTGAGCTTGAGCCAGCCGGGCCAAATGCAACACATAGTCGGCGGGATCCATCTCGATGCCCAGTTCCTGTCGCACCTGCGGGGGGCTGATGCTGGTTAAGAGGGTAACCGCCAATAGTCGACAAGGACTGCCCTGGGCAGCTGCCACGGCTGCCCGCAACATGGCACTGCCGCCGGCAGCATGGACGGTGAGCAGATCCACTCCATAGCTGACGGCCACCTCCGTAGCCCTCCCCACGGTGTGGGGAATGTCGTGCAGCTTCAAATCCAGAAAAATGCGCTTGCCCCTTTCCTTGAGAGCCTGCAGAACGGAAAAACCCGCAGCAGTGAACAACTCCAGACCCACCTTCCACCACAGCACCTGCGGCAAAGAGTCCACCCACTTCAAAGCCTGCTCTTGAGAAGAAGTATCCAGCGCAACAATCAGGCGGTCACCCTTCATCGGGGCTCATTCCGGGGCTCATAGTGGGGACAGCCCTCACAGGGGCCGCAGGGGTTGACGGCACAGCGCAACTCTGGAGAATGGGCATTGTAGCGGCAGGTGGGATCCCCGATGTATTCTGGCGGCGAAGCCACGTAAGTGTAAACAACCACGCCCCCAAATCCTATCGGGCTGACGAAGAAACGACTGGTGGTGAAAGATTCGCCAGAAGGGTTGAGGGTTTCCTCAAAGGGTTCTGGCTCAGGCTCCAGCTCCACTTCCTCCTCCAGATTCCAGAGGGCTTCCCACTGCCTAAGGGTTTCCTGTAAAGGCACAGCCAAGTGCTCTGCCAGCTCCGTCAGGGCAGTCTCCAAAGAGGCCAAACTTTCTTCGGCCACTTGGGCAAAGGCTGCAGCCCATTCCTCCAAAAGTTTCTCAAAATCCATGCAGCAGCGACCTAGAGGCTCCTTCTTCACCTTACCGCCAGCCTGGACAACCTTTAACTTCCTCCCCGGCAAACGGCATCCACTAGAGCTTGATTCACCAATGGAAACAGCTCCGCCAGTTCTTCTGTGGATAGGTTTCCGGTACAGACATTGGCGCGAATATGCCACTCTGCCCACATTTGCGCCGAAGGAGCAGCAGGATCCCGGCCCTCCTCAGAACCTGAACCGCCCACAGGTACCCGAGGGAGGCTGCGTCCCGACCCAAGGTTCAGTTGCAGTACGCTGTCACGGTTGATGCCAGTCAGCGAGGTTTGAGCGTTAGCCTCCTCAAGGAAAGCGAGAGAGAAAGCCAAAGCCATCCCAGCTAATCCCCAGAAAACAGCGCGGTAAACCATGGGATCTCCAGTAGTTAGATAGAGCATGACTCTAGTCAATAATAAGCTCAACTATACTGAAAATAATGTATAATATGTTCAGTACGGATTACTACCAGTTGATCTTTCTGTTTACTTTCGAGTCTGCCAACATGGTAGCCAAAGCAAAGCAGAAAATTGGTAGTAAGACGACACGGAAACTGCGCTTTGGGTATTCTACTCAAAGCTTTGCGGGATACCGCCATTCTGTTTGGAAACAAACAGAATGCTATCGCTGCATAGTTGAACAGTGATGTTCAGCAGTGTTCAGCGTAAATGTATCAGCCCTGTCTTGAGCGCAATTATAGCCACTACTTCCCGTTCCTCCGGGCAGAACTGGGTCAAGTCTGCCTACGACCGCAGGCCGATTCCCGACCACTGCACGCAATGACGGCCCTGCTCATCCTTCAGGGATCCATCGCGGCGGTAGGAAAAGAAATCTTGGGGTTGGCTGAGGGTGCAATGGGGGCTGACGGCAATGTGTTCAGGGGGGATCCCTTGGGCTTGGGCTTGGGCACCGTTGACCCAGCGCAGATCCAGGCGAACCTTGCCAGGCAGAGGATCGGGCAACAGGGCGGCGCGGGCATCCAGCCCCGGGGGTAAACTGTTCAGCACCAGCTCCGCCACCTCCTCTGACACCTGATAGACCGACCCCGAAATGGAAGGCCCGATGGCCACGCGGATCCCAGCAGCAGGGATCCCCGCCTGTAAAAACTCCTGCAGCACCTTGGACAAGATCCCCGCAGCAGTGCCTCTCCACCCGGCGTGAATGGCCGCCACCCATTCTCGACTGGCCACCAAAATCGGCACACAGTCAGCGGTGCAGACCCAGGCAGAATCTCCTTGGCGGCGGGCAATGACCGCATCTGCCTGAGAACGGGTAGGGATCCCTTGACCAGCAGAGCAGTCCTGCTCTCGTTTGTGTCCAAAGGTTTCGGTGATCCCATCTGCCCAAACCCAGTTGCAGCCATGCACCTGATGGCCCCACGCGGCCTGTTCAGGGGGCAGTTGCAGCCGGGCGGCCAACTGAGACGGGGGATGGGGATGACCTTGGCGAGAGCCAAAAGCATGAGGCCACTCCGCCAAAAGCTGACACTCCAGCCAGCGCCATCTCCCTGCCTGCTGCCAAACCCACAAGGCGGAGCCACTCATTGGCGAGAGCTACCCAGGCCAGCAGTGGGCGGGGATCCTTGAGACCGATGTTGGGCGCGGAGATGGCCCACCCGCTCTTCCAAACACATCTTTAGCTCGGCAGGGTTAAACAGCATCGGCAAAAAATGAATGCTTTTGGTTTCTCGGAAAAAGAACAACACCGGCAGCGGCGGCCAGAAAATTTGCCAATCCTGCCACTCGCTGTAGGGGAACTCGCGGATGCGCCTGGAGCCGCTGTAGACCTGCAGCGCCGTTCTGGTAAAGGCCAGACCGATCAGAGAGGTCTGCACCACCAAAAATAGGCCAAACAGGCCCACCCCCAGCCCCGCCCAAAACGAAAGCCAGAACAGCGGCACTGCCAAAGCCAACACCGACAGGCTGAGGCGAAAATCCGGGGTCAATAGATGGGCAGAATTGGGTCTAATCATGCCCCATTTCTCCTCTCGGGGATCCCAGACCCATTCTAGGCCGCCTCGGCAACTCTTCAGAAGTCAGAGGATCTGTAGGACATAGAGGAGAGAGCCTGATACATTTACGCTGAACACTGCTGAACATCACTGTTCAACTATGCAGCGATAGCATTCTGTTTGTTTCCATTCGCGTCAGCGGGACGGAGTCCGAACAGAATGGCGGTATCCCGCAAAGCTTTGAGTAGAATACCCAAAGCGCAGTTTCCGTGTCGTCTTACTACCAATTTTCTGCTTTGCTTTGGCTACCATGTTGGCAGACTCGAAAGTAAACAGAAAGATCAACTGGTAGTAATCCGTACTGAACATATTATACATTATTTTCAGTATAGTTGAGCTTATTATTGACTAGAGTCATGCTCTTCTCGAAATCAGGGAACGAGGGGAAAACCGAACCCGTTTTTTGAGTTATCCCGAAAAATACTTGGGATCCTGGGGAAATTGGGGTTTGCCATTGAGCTTCTTCCCACAGCTGGCCGATACAACCGCGCAGGCGGGATGGAATCCTCGCGTAGCTCTCAACTGAGGGCCTCACCGCGTGCGATGGTATACGATAAACTCCAGAGTTCCGCAAGTTTACAGATCAGAACCGGCAAGACGACCCCCATCTACCCAAATGCGCCCTTGGGAAAACCGGCATAATACGGATATAACGAGTGCTTACTGCTAACCCGCACAATTCGTTGGGCCTCTCCATGCCTCTCGACCCTCTCTCTCAGTTGCCAGAGGAGCCAACCACTCAGATCCCCTTGGAGTTTTACGAGCGCAGACCCCAGCCTGAGGCAACTGCGGCCTTTCTAACGGTGCTCAGCGGCGCCAATGTGGGCATGACGTTTCCCTTGGCGAGGGGTGGAGTTTTGGGGCGCAGCCACCGCGCGGACATTCAGCTCTTGGATCACGCCGTCTCCCGGCAGCACTGTCGGCTGGAAAGAGAAAGTGAGGGTTATGTTCTCACCGACCTGGAGAGCCTCAACGGCACTTATGTCAACGGCGAGCGCATCAGCCGCGTTCTCCTGAAGGATGGAGATCGCATTCAAGTGGGGGCCAGCACCCTCAAGTTTGCCTACTACGACGCGGCAGAAGAAGCCTTCTTTTTGCAAATGGCCACTGCCGCCCTCCACGACCCGCTGACTGGCTTGCATAACCGACGTTTTTTCCTGGAGCAACTGGAGCTGGAGATCCCCTTTGCCCTTCGCCATCGCATTCCCCTCCACGTGCTCTATCTGGATTTGGATGGGTTTAAGCAAATCAACGACCGCTGGGGGCACTGGGCTGGGGATCAAACCTTAATCCAGGTGGCGCGGCGATTGCAAGCTCACGTTCGCCAAGACGATCTGGTGGCCCGCTTGGGGGGCGATGAGTTTGCCCTGCTGGTGCGCGGGATCCCGAACTCGCAGATCCTAGGGCTGGCAGAACGCTTGCGGCAGGCTGTCCAAACCCTGTTGGTGCAGGCGGGGACGGAGACCATCTCCCTAAGCTGCAGTGTGGGCATCGCCTCTCTGCTGGAGCTGGGAGAGGGAACTGACCCACAAAGTCTGCTGGCTGCTGCCGACAAGGCCCTCTACCAAGCCAAAGCTGAGGGGGGTAACCGAGAGACTTTGCTGTAGTTCAGGGCCAACTGCTGGAGTTTAGGATCCCTCCACCAAACTGGCGTAGGCTTCGGCGCTCATGGTGTCCTCGAGATCTTCGGGGTTGGCAATGCGCACCTTGATCAGCCAGCCATCGCCATAGGGATCGTCGGCAAGGCTTTCGGGGCTCTCCACCACCGCTGTATTCACGGCCACCACCTCTCCAGAAAGAGGGGCATAGAGATCTTCAACGGCCTTGACCGATTCCACCGAGCCAAAGCTTTCCCCTTTTTCAATCTCTGTCCCTTCTTCGGGCAAGCCCACGAAAACGATATCCCCCAGTTGATCGACGGCATAAGCTGTGATCCCAATCACCGCAATATCATCCTCAACATGGATGTACTCGTGGGTGTCCACGTAGCGCAGATGGGATGGATACTCCAGGGCCATGCCGGTTCTCCCGTAGAATTCAGTGGATTATTCTAGGGTGAACTCTCGGAGATGGTAAAGGGCGGATCCCAAGCCCGGCCCACTAGAGAAACTCCATCAGCAGCCGATTTACGGTTTGCGGCGCTTCCTGTTGCGCCCAGTGGCCGCATTCGGGGATGTACTCCTTGCGCAGGCCGTTGGGGAAAAAGGGATCCATCCCCTCGGTTAGCTCGCGGCTGAGGGCAAAGTCTTCTTCTCCCCAAATCAGCAGGGTAGGGGCGAGGATTTGCCGCATGGGCTGCAAAAACAGGTTCTGCAAGGTGGGCAGGTTAAACAGCTGGCGGTAGTAGTTGAGGGCAGAGGTGAGAACCTTGGGTTTGGAGAGGGCCTCTTGGTAGAGCTTGAGGTCGTGGCGGGTGAAGGCGCTTTTGCGCACCGAGGTTTCCTGGAAAATGCGGCGCACCCAATCTCCCAAATCCCACTGCAGCACCCACTCTGGCAGCCAAGGCAATTGAAAAAAGAACAGGTACCAACTGCGGCGCAGTTGATCCAAGTTGCTCAAGAATTCCCGGCGAAAGCAGGCCGGATGGGGAGAATTGAGGACGGCCAGCTTGCGAATCTCCTCAGGGAAAAATTGCGCCCAGTGCCAGGCAATGGCTCCCCCCCAATCGTGGGCTACGACCACCGCCCTCTGAGCCCCAAAGTGCCTCAGCAAGCCGCGAATATCCTCAGTAAGGGTATCCAAGTCGTAGCCGTGATCCGGTTTGTCGGAATCGTTGTAGCCGCGCATGTCGGGTGCCACCACGCGAAACCGCTGCGCCAACACCGGAATCTGATGCCGCCAGGAGTACCAAAACTCCGGGAAACCGTGCAACAAGATCGCCAGCTCTCCTTCCCCTTGGGTGACGTAGTGCAGTTGAATGCCATTGGTAAGGGCATAGCCGTGCTGCCAGGTTCCCATCTTGGCGGCTACCTCAGGAGGAAGGCGGGGGATCCCTGCTTCTGCCATGTCGTCTGCTCTCGAGCTAACCCATGATTTGGTATCCACCCATACTAACCTTTGTCGCCGGTCTTCCCTTTGCCGGCGCAGGCTTTTTGAGAGGCATCCTACGAAGAAAGCTTAAGAGAAAGTCTGCGGGTGAACAGATTAGATGAACACTAGCGCAGAAGGCCACAGCCCAACATCCCCGCAAAGCGTTGCCATTTTGGGAGCCGGGGCTTGGGGAAGTACCCTGGCGATGCTGGCTCAGGGGCAAGGGCACCGGGTGCGGGTTTGGAATCGCCGCAAGGGCCTGGATTTGGCAGAAGTGCTCCAGGGATCCCAAATCCTCATCTCAGCCGTCTCTATGGCGGGGGTACGCCCTGTGGTGGAAGCGGTGCGCCAAGTGGGGATCCCGCCGCAGGCAATTTTGGTCTCGGCCACCAAAGGGTTGGATCCACTGCAGCTTCTGACCCCTACCCAAATTTGGGGGGCCACCTTCCCGGAGCAGCCCCTGGTGGTGCTTTCGGGGCCTAATCTTTCGGCGGAGATCCGCCAAGGCTTGCCGGCAGCGGCAGTGGTGGCCAGCCGGGATCCCTGGGCCGCTGTGCAGGTGCAGTATGCCCTTTCCTCGGAGCGGTTCCGCCTCTATACCAGCAGCGATCCGCTGGGAGTGGAGCTAGGCGGCACTCTGAAAAATGTCATTGCCATCGCTGTTGGCGTGTGTGATGGCTTGCAACTGGGGGCCAATGCTCGTGCGGCTCTGGTTACCCGCGGCCTGGCAGAGATGATCCGGGTGGGATCTAAGCTGGGGGCACGGGCAGAAACCTTCAATGGCCTGTCGGGGTTGGGGGATCTGCTGGCCACCTGCCACAGCCGCTTGAGCCGCAACTACCGAGTGGGCTACGGGCTAGGCCAGGGCCAACCCTTGTCGCAGATTTTGGCGGAGATCGAGGGCACCGCCGAAGGGGTTTACACCGCTCCCGTCGTGGTCGAGATCGCTGCCCAGCACGGCATTCAGGTGCCCATCACCCAGGAAGTGCATCTGTTGTTGCAAGGGCAGACCACCCCCACCGCCGCCCTCACCCGCCTGATGGAACGTCAACTGACTTCGGAATAGGCTGCCTTCACTTCTCCCAAAGGAGGAGGGGGGTTTCTGGCATAACCGCAAATCTGCGGATGAGGAAAGTTGTTCCGCACTCTATCAGGATTTTTGCAGAGCAGGGAGATCCCAGAATGAGCGATTTGGCGGAGTTTTTTTTTCCAGAGTTTCCCTATGCTGCAGCTGTAGTTCTTCGACTTGTTCTTGCATCAACTCGGATCTCTCTGGCTCCGGGAAGGCGGACAGTAGGCCCGACAGGTTGGGCCAGGTCTTTGTTTAATTTTTTACAAAGTTATGTCCAAACGCATCCTGGTGATTGAAGACGAACCCTCTATTCGCACCTATCTGCAGAAGGTGTTGCAACGAGCGGGGTACGACACGGTGGCGGCCACCGATGGAGAAGAGGGCTTGCAGATGGTGCGCACCCTGATGCCCGACTTGGTGTTGTGCGATGTGGTGATGCCCAAGCTGAACGGCTATGGGGTGCTGGATGCCCTGAGATGGGATCAGTCTACAGCTCACATCCCCTTCGTCTTTCTCTCCTCGAAAATCTCTCCCGAAGAGATTGAACAGGGGCTATGTTTTGGCTCCGATGCCTATCTGACGAAGCCCGTTGACCAGAAACGCCTGCTGAAAGCCGTTGCTGCCCAATTGTCTTGAGTTGACCAAAAGGCGCGGCAAGCCCCGTCCTTCAGGGCGGGGAAGGATAGCGCCGACCGTAGCCGACGCCCTTTAAAAACGCAGTGTCGGCCATGTGAATATCGTTGTCATCACGCATAGGTCAAGAATACGAT
>NZ_JBSSAG010000040.1:0-22284 GCF_054058395.1 Thermostichus sp. OS-CIW-26
TCGGAAGCAGGAACCCGCCGAGACGACTGCGCAAGGAGCCATCCATGCGTAGCGTGGTAGGAATCTCCGGCCTTCAGGCCGGGGAGGATGTCAATGCTTGTTTCCCGTACTGCTCAGCCACAGCCTCTGGCCGTTCCTGGAACGCACTACGCGCCCACCAGTAGCAAGCGCACCGTCTTGGCATGTAGCTGGCGCTGCTTTCTGACCGCTATCTTGGAGGTCTGAAACTTGAGCAGCAAGACAATAAACCAAGACAATAAACAATAAACAATGTCAAATAATGTCAAAGAAAATGTCAAAGAATAAATGTCAAAGTTGTCCACCCAGAACCTGGCCGCCTTGGCGCTCATCCCGCAAGTCTTGAATGGGCCAACGCAAACAATGACTGCCACTTTCTGGTTTGGTACGGGACTGCCTTCGCCCAATCTGGTAGAGAAGGCAAGATGTGGTGAGTAGCTACTTGCATCCAGGTGGACGCTCGCCTTCTAAAGACTTCAGAAAATCTAGGGTGCGGTTATAAATATAAACAAACCGAGCTGTTCCCAACCACTGCTGCAGCGTCTGTCGCTGTTGTGCTGTCGGATACATCTCGTCCCCCAATCTTTTTGCCGGCGCCGGAGATGGAAACTTGCCGGTTGTCTCACCGCCATTTGGAATGGCCAACTGCAAGCCCAAAATCTGGGGGCGCGCAGGGAGGCCGAGACCTCCCTGCTTGTATACTTCTCTTGCGGCTGAGCTGAGCTCGAGGCCAAGCATGATCCCACCGCAAACTGCTATTCCCCAAGGGGCTGAGATCCTCTGCATCGGCACAGAATTGCTTTTGGGAGAGATCACCAATACCAATGCCCAGTACTTGGCAGCCGAGTTGGCGCAACTGGGGATCCCCCACTATTACCAAACGGTGGTGGGGGATAACGAGGCCCGCATTCACCACGCGCTGGAGGTGGCCTGTGGTCGTTCCAGCTTGATTCTGATCACCGGGGGTTTGGGGCCGACGCCGGACGATCTCACCCATGAGGCGCTGGCTTCCTTTTTTGGGGCGGAGATGGTGGAGCACCCCCAAGTGTGGGAAGAGATCCTGCAAAAGTACGGGCAGCGGGGCCTTGTGCCCTCGCCGAGCAATCGCAAGCAGGCTTTTCTGCCCCGGGGAGCGAGGGTGTTGCCCAACCCGCTTGGCAGCGCCTGTGGCCTCATCTGGCAGCCCCGGCCCGACCTGCACATTCTCACCTTCCCTGGGGTGCCGCGGGAGATGCAACACATGTGGCGGGAGACCGCCGTGCCTTATCTGCGCTCCATCGGCTGGGGAAAAGAGGTGTTCTACAGCCGGGTACTGCGCTATTGGGGCATTCCCGAATCGACGCTGGCCGAACGGCTGGGATCCCTGTTGGCGGGGGAAAACCCTACGGTGGCTCCCTACGCCAGCCAGGGGGAGGTACGCCTGCGGGTTACCGGACGTGCTCCCAGTCGTGAAGAGGCCCAAGCCTTGATCGCCCCGGTGGTGGAGCAGATTTTACAGATTTCTGGAGAAGACTACTTCGGCAGCGATGACGCCACCTTGGCCGGTGTGGTGGGGGAGCTGTTGCTGCAGCGGGGGCAAACTCTGGCGGTGGCAGAATCCTGCACCGGCGGGCTGCTGGGGCAGTTGGTGACCGGGATCCCGGGCAGCTCCCGCTATTTTGTGGGGGGGATCGTGGCCTACGACAACCGCATCAAGGAGCAGCTTTTACAGGTGAATCCGGAAACCCTGCGACAGCACGGGGCCGTGAGCGAGGCGGTGGCCGCCCAAATGGCGCTGGGGGCCAAGCAAGTCCTGGGCTCCAACTGGGCCTTGAGCATCACCGGCATTGCCGGGCCAGAGGGAGGCACCGCCACCAAGCCAGTCGGTCTTGTGTATCTGGGTTTGGCGGATCCGCAAGGGAAGGTGGAAGTACACGAGTACCGGTTTGGCAGCCTGCGCGGCAGAGAGGGGGTGCGTTGGTGGAGCGCCCAGACGGCTCTGGATCGCTTGCGGCGGCGCTTGCTCTGCTACCCCCTTTAGGGGGGATCCAGTCTCTCGGGGTTGGATCCCTGAGTAAGCTGGGGGAGCAGATGGATCCAACCGATCTCCAGAAGCAGACCCTACCAGGCAAGGAGCAAGCCGATGATCCCCGATGCCGTCCAGGCGGGCAAGGAAGCCCTGCGGCAGGGCCGCCTGCAAGAGGCCATCCAACTTTTTGAAGGCTACCTGGCCCAATCCCGTCAGCAGGACAAAGCATTAGGGATCCCGGCAGACTCATCTGACGGCGAAGCCCTGGAAGCCCAAATGAACCTGGTGCGGGCCTACCACCAGTTGGGCCAGACGGAGAAGGCACGGTCCCTCTGCCTAGAGCTGCTGCAACACCCCAACCCCCAGGCGCAAGGCTGGGCCAAGAAAATCCTGCTTCGCCTGCCCCCCGCAGCAGAGTCTCCGGCGGCTCCGTCCGCCAAATCTGTCGAACCGCGTTCTGCTCCCCCAGATCCGGCTCCTGGAGCGGGATCCCTGTCCACCCGTCAACGGGCCGCCCAACTGGGTATGAAGATCCCCCTGCCGGAGCGGGCCGGCCCCCTGCATTGGGCCAAGTGGGGATCCCTGGGGGTGGGCATTGTCTTCCTTTGGTGGCTGAGCTTTGTGTTGGTAGGCAGCCATCTGGATTTTGGCCGGCTGAGTTTTCCGCGGCAGCTTTGGTTTTTGCAGGGGTTGCTGCCCTGGCTGCGCAATGGCCTGCGGTGGTTGGTGGCCGGCAGCCTGGCGGTCAACTTTGGAGTAGGCCTTCTCTTTTTTGCCCCCTGGCTGATGGATCAGCTCCACCAACGGCTGCACAAGTTGCGTTGGGCCAGGCTTGGCGAAATCGAACGCCACAGCCCCGAAACGGCGCGCCTGCTGCAGCGCATCTGTGCCCAAAACCAGCTAAAACAGCCCCGACTGGGGGTGATCCCGGATGCTGGGCCGCTGGCCTTTGTTTACGGCACTTTTTCTGATGGCTGCCGCATTGTGGTCACCCAAGCCCTGTTGCAGCAGCTTTCTGAGGATGAGATTGCCGCCGTCTACGCCCAGGCCCTGGGGCGAATTGTTAATGGAGATATCCTGGTCATGACCCTGCTGGGATCCCCGATTCAACTGGTTTACCTGGCCCTAGAGCAGGTGAGCCAACTGGGAAGCAAACGGCGGGATCTCATCGGGCATGTGGCCCCGCTGCTCTACCTCATCTACACGGTGCTTTCCTACCCGCTGTTTTTCCTCTCCCGCCTGGGCACCTACCATGCCGACCATTTTGCCGTACAGGCAACCGGCAACCCGAACGGGCTGATCGCTGCTCTGCTCAAATCGGCTGCTGGCCTGCAGGAGGCCCACAAAAACGACCGCCGACCTTCCTCGCTGTTGCACTGCACCCGCCTGTTCAGCTTTTTGGACTTCAAAACCATCGCCGCTGCCAGTGCTGCCGCCCGCCTCCAGGATCCCTTCCAAGCTGGCCAAGTCTTTCTTTGGGATCAAATCAACCCTTGGGCCCGCTGGATGCAGGTCAATTCCAGCCATCCGCTGCCGGGGCACCGCTTCAAGGTCTTGGCGGGATATGGAGAGCGGCTGCGCCTCCTGCCGGAGCTGAGCCTGGGATCCGGGTCCAAGTTGGATGTGGCCCGCCTGCAAAGCCGGTTTTGGCTGGATCTGGCCATCTACGCAGCCGAAGTGGTCGGGATCCTCATTGGCTGGCTGGTGGGGCTGATCCTCTACCTGCTGCTGCAAAACCGTCTCGATCCCAAGGTGATCGCGGCAGCAGCGGTGGTGGGCTACGGGGTGGGCTTGTGGGCCAAAGCGGGGTTGATGTACGGGGGATCCCTGCCGGCAAGGCCGACGGATGTGCTCAGCTTGCTGGCGGATCCCGACGCGGATCCCCGCCGCGGACAATGGGTGGAGCTGGAGGGGGAGTTGGTGGGACTGGGCCCCTCCGGCTATCAACTGGGGGCAGAGCTGAAGCTGCAAGAGGCCACAGGGCTGATCCCGGTGCGCTTTACTTCCCCTTTGGGGCCGGTGGGCAATGTCTTTTCCGGCCTGAAGCGGATCCGCGCCCTGGTGGGCCGGCGCGTCAAAGTGGTGGGCTGGTTCCGCCGCGGCAATACTGCTTGGGTGGATCTGGCCTACGTCCAGGTGGGATCCAATAAGCTGCACAGCCGACCGCGCCTTTGGCTGGTTGTGTTCGGCTTGGGAGTCATCCTGCTGGGGATTTGGGGGGCGTTCTATTTCCCCAACTTGGCCTCTTACCTGCGGCGGTGGTGAGCCAGGCTGATACATTTACGCTGAACACTGCTGAACATCACTGTTCAACTGTGCAGCGATAGCATTCTGTTTGTTTCCATTCGCGTTAGCGGGACGGAGTCCAAACAGAATGGCGGTATCCCGCAAAGCTTTGAGTAGAATACCCAAAGCGCAGTTTCCGTGTCGTCTTACTACCAATTTTCTGCTTTGCTTTGGCTACCATGTTGGCAGACTCGAAAGTAAACAGAAAGATCAACTGGTAGTAATCCGTACTGAGCATATTATACATTATTTTCAGTATAGTTGAGCTTATTATTGACTAGAGTCATGCTCTCTTCCAGTTGGCTGAGAAAACTAGCGGCGAGAGGGCGTTAACTGTGCCTTGCGCAGGCGCACCGACTGGGGCGTGATCTCCACCAGCTCATCCTCGCCGATGTATTCCAAAGCCCGCTCCAGGGTCATCTCCACCGGCGCTTGCAAGTGCACCAGCTCCTCCCCGCCCGCAGCCCGGTGGTTGGTCAGTTGCTTGGTCTTGCAGACGTTCAGCTCCAAGTCTTGGGGACGGTTGTGCTCGCCCACGATCATGCCCTTGTAAACGCGGGTACCTGGCGTAATAAAGAATACACCTCGATCTTCCGCATTCTTGAGGGCATAGGTAGTGGCCACCCCTTCTTCAAAAGCGATCAGCACCCCATTGCGGCGCATTTCCATCTCAGAGGTCAGGGGACGGTATTCCAAAAAGCTGTGGCTCATGATCCCCTCGCCGCGGGTGATGCGGATAAACTCCCCCCGAAAGCCGATCAGCCCTCGCGCCGGAATGACAAACTCCAGCTGAGCCCGACCATCGGATCCCACCATCATGTTCTGCATTTCTCCCCGCCGTTGCCCCAGCCGCTCGATGCAGGCCCCCACCGTCGCTTCCGGCACATCCAGCACCAAACACTCATAGGGCTCATAGGGCTGGCCGTTGACCTCGCGGAAAATTACCTTCGGTTGCCCCACCTGAAACTCATAGCCTTCCCGCCGCATGGTTTCTAGCAGGATGCCCAGGTGCAGCTCGCCTCGCCCCGACACCAAAAAGCGATCCGGCGAGTCGGTTTCTTCCACCCGCAGCGCCACGTTGGTTTCCAACTCCCGCATCAGGCGCTCCCGCAGTTGCCGCGAAGTTACAAAAGTACCCTCTTGCCCGGCGAAGGGGGAGTCGTTGACGCAGATCATCACCTGCAATGTGGGCTCGTCCACTTTGATGAGCGGCAAAGCCTGGGGATTCTCGGGAGAGGTGAGGGTGTGGCCAATGTTGGCCTCGGCAAACCCCGCCACAGCAACAATGTGGCCGGCGGTAGCTTCCGTCAGCTCGATGCGCTGCAGCCCCTGAAAGCCGAACAGCTTGGTTACTTTGCCCTTGGCAATGGATCCATCCTCTTTCACCACTGCCAATGGATCCCCCAGGCGGATGGTGCCGTTGTGGATCTTGCCGATCACAATCCGGCCCAGGTATTCCGAATACTCCAGCGTGGTGACCTGCAGCTGCAGGGGCTTGCCGGGATCCCCAATGGGAGGTGGGACATGCTTGAGAATGGCCTCGAAAAGAGGCTTCATATCCAGGGATCCGCTGTACTTCCCTTCCAGAAAGTCTTTGAGATGGGCTTCTTCCAGGGCAAAGCCGCGCAACCCAGAGGCAAATAGATAGGGGAAGTCGCACTGGTCTTCGTCTGCCCCCAGCTCCAAGAACAAATCCAGCACCTTGTCGACGGCTTTGTAGGGCTCGGCGCGAGGCCGATCAATCTTGTTGACCACCACAATTGGGCGCAGGCCCTTCTCCAAGGCTTTGCGCAGCACAAAGCGGGTTTGCGGCATCGGGCCTTCGTTGGCATCCACGATCAACAAGCAGCCCTCCACCATCCCCAGCACCCGCTCCACCTCGCCCCCGAAATCGGCGTGGCCAGGGGTGTCGACGATGTTGATCAAGGTTTCGCCGTAGCGGACGGCTGTGTTTTTGGCCAAGATGGTAATGCCCCGCTCCCGCTCCAGCGTGTTGGAGTCCATCACACAGGTGGGAATGTCTTCCCCCTCCCGAAAGATGCCCGCCTGGCGTAACAGGGCATCCACAAGGGTAGTTTTGCCGTGGTCGACGTGGGCGATGATGGCAACGTTGCGGATGGGGAGTGACATATTAACCATTGACCAGCAGGATGTCGCCCTACAAGCAGGAGTGCCTTAGGGATTTCTTTACAACTCTAACGCAAAGGAGCGTTACGTTGCTAAACACTCCTGGCTTTGGGCTTAGCCCCAGCACTCCCAAAGGGTTATCCCGACTGCCTCAATATCCAGAGGGATCCCCTACATATCGGCGCCGCGCAGATAGAGCAGCAGGATGACCGCCGGGCCTGCCAAGACAATCAAGGCCAGCAGGGCCAACTGCACAAAAACTTCGTATTGTCCGAACATAATCCCAGATCCTGTGGCTTACGCTTTGTATCCTAAGGGGTGCCCTCCACCCCAGATGGGAGAGCTGTTACAATTCTTCAAGTCATGCGCTCTTCGCCAAGGGATCCCTAGCGCTCCTGCTGGGCTTGAAACACCACCGGATCCAGGTTGAACAGTTCCTGCAAGATCCGCATGGCTGCCCGCCGCGCCTCAATATCCCGTTTGGCCCGCAGTTGCACCATCGGGTCGTGCAGGATCTTGTTGACGATGCCGCGGGTCAAGGCGTCGATCACCTCCAGGTGCTTCTCGGCAAAGTCCTTGCCCAGGCGGGAGAGAGCTTTTTCCATCTCCTGCTCGCGGATGGACTCCACCTTGTGGCGCAGGCTGGAAATGGTGGGCACCGTCTCCAGAGAACGCCACCACTCCATGAATTGATCCACCTCTTCTTCCACCAGGGCTTCGGCAGCCAGAGCCAGCTTTTGCCGTTGGGCGCGGTTTTCTTCCACGACGCGGGAGAGGTGATCCACATTGAACACCTGTACCCCCTTCAGCTTTTCCACGTCGGGATCGATGTTGCGGGGCACAGAGATATCCACCAACAACAGCGGCTGATCCGGCTGCAGCACCCCTGCCAGTTGCTGGTAGGTGAGGATCGGCTGGGTGGCACCGGTGCTGGTGAAGACCAAGTTGGACTCGGCCACGCTGCTCAGCAGCGACTCCCAGGGCAACACCTGGATCGGCTGCTCGAATTGCTTGGCCAGGGCTTCGGCCCGCTCCAGGGAGCGGTTGACCACCGTGATATCGACTGCCCCTTTGGCCAACAGGTGCTGCACCAACAGACGGGCCATTCTCCCCGCCCCCACCACGGTAACTTTGCCCTGAGAGAGGGATCCCTGCTCTTGCAGAGCCAACTCCACCGCTGCCGAGCTGATGGACATGGCGCCGGTGCCGATCTCCGTTTCGGTACGGACGCGCTTGCCGGCGGTGATGGCCGCCTTAAAGAGGCGATTGAGGATGCGATCCATGCCGTTGCAGGCTTGGCCCAGTTGCTGGGCTTTTTTCACTTGCGAGAGGATCTGCCCTTCTCCCAGCACCAAGCTGTCCAGACCGGCAGCCACCCGCATCAGGTGGGTTACGGCATCTTGGTAGAGAAGGGTAAACAGGTGC
This sequence comes from Thermostichus sp. OS-CIW-26, assembly GCF_054058395.1. Lineage (NCBI taxonomy): Bacteria > Bacillati > Cyanobacteriota > Cyanophyceae > Thermostichales > Thermostichaceae > Thermostichus > Thermostichus sp. OS-CIW-26. The sequence goes on from NZ_JBSSAG010000040.1 coordinate 7,865, forward strand.
GGACGCAGTTGGGGCAAGGGGATCCCTTTCAGCTCAGCCAAGAACTGCATCGTCTGCCGGACACCACTCTCCATTTCCGAGGTGACGATGTAGACCTCCAGCCGGTTACAGGTGCTGAGGATCGCAGCCTCCTCAATGTGGGGGTGGGTGCGAAGCTGCTGGATCGTCTCTCCCACCTCCGCCTCCGCGATGCTGAGGCGCTCCCGAATCTCTACGGGAGCTGTGCGATGGCTAAGACCGACAACCGCGATAAACATGCCTCTCCGTCGTCTGTGCAGCAACAACAAAAGTTATTAAAAACAAAAACTCTGAACAAAAGCAAATATTGTTTCAGAGAGAAAGCAAGAGCTGTGACCGATACGAGGGGATCCCTTGACTCGGTTCCAGCAAGCTTAGGTAACTTTTCTCAGCCTACCTAAACCCTAAGACCAGTATCGAACCGGTTTTGCCGGATTTTGCTGAAGAGTTATTACGTTTTCACGGGTTGGGGCTTGATAGATTTCGTAACTTTCCCAAAAAGGCAAGGGCGACCTTCACCAGGGGAAAGCCGCCCCGATCTGCGAGGATGTTAGATAGGGATCCCTTAGCGCAGCTGCAGGCCGCGGGGCTGTTGGCCGTCTTTCATGTGGATGGTATCCACAAAGCGCACCGTGCGGGATTGGCTGGAGATCACCAAGGTCTCGGTGCGGGCCCCGCCCCCGAAGAAGCGCACCCCGCGCATCAAGTCACCATCGGTGATCCCGGTGGCAGCAAAGAGGACTTCCTTGCCACTGGCCAGCTCCTCACACTCCCACACCTTGTCGGGATCCTCGATGCCTTTTTCTTTGAGTTCCCGTCGCGTTTCCTCCACGGGTGGCAAGTAGGTGCCTGCCTGAACCACCTCGGGATCGTAGATCAGCCGACCTTGGAAGTGGGCGCCCAAGCACCGCAGAGCAGCTGCCGAGATCACTCCCTCAGGAGCAGCCCCGATCCCCATCAGGGCATGAATGCCGGTGCCATTGAAGCCTGCCGAGAGAGCCGCCGAGATGTCGCCATCGGTAATCAGCTTCACCCGCGCCCCCGCCTCTCGAATTTGGCGAATCAGATCGAGGTGGCGCTTGCGATCCATGACCACCACCGTCAGATCCGACACCTCCCGATCCAGGCTTTCGGCGATGATCTTGAGATTTTTCTCTGGCGGATAGTCGATGTGCACCTTGCCCTTGGCCTGGGGCGGAGCCGCCAGCTTTTGCATGTAGATGTCCGGGGCGTGGAGAAGGCCGCCTTTCTCGGAGATGGCCAGCACCGCCATAGAGCCATTTTGGCCTTTGGCCACCAGGTTGGTGCCCTCGCAGGGATCCACAGCAATATCGATCTCCACCAGCTCTTCCACACGGCAGAACTGCTCAGCATCCGGGCGGGTACAGATGCCCACCTCTTCGCCGATGTAGAGCATGGGGGCCTCATCGCGGGTTCCTTCCCCGATGACGATCCGACCGCGCATAGGGATCTGGTTGAGTTTCTCCCGCATGGCCTCTACAGCCACCTGGTCGGCGGTCTTGTTGTCCCCTTTGCCCATCCAGCGGGCGGCGGCAATGGCAGCCTGCTCCACGACTTCGATGATCTCTAGCCCCAACTTGTTGTCCACGATGTGCCCCCTTGCTGATCTCGGAATGGTGAAGGCCAACTTAAGGATATCTTCAGACTCTTCCCCTCAGTTTACCAGGGCAGGCTTCTCCTCGGGATCCCATTCTCTCAACCCCAATAAGCTGAGAGAACAAATCTCCCAAAGCCAGTCAGGAAGAGCGATCCCCGTCTTGGCGGCTCGCTATTGTCGCTTGGGGATCAGGGATGGTAGCCTATTTTAAGGGCAATAAGTTTTTCTTAACGCAATTAAAAAAACGCAATGAAAAGATACGCTTTTGTCAACCGTTCCGGACAGGTTCAGGTGATCCGCACGATCCCCGGCCACTGGGAGCGCACCCTCTTTCCCGGCCAGCAGGCGATTTTTGAGGCGGAGCCGGACGACTATCTGGAAGTCTACAGTTGCTGCTGCTCCACCGCCATCCTGGAAGAGCGCCGCCTCTGTCGCTATCTGGTGGATTCTTCCTCGCGTAAACTACCCGGCTCCAACCGCTAAGCGGTACGGAGCGGGCTTTCAGTAGCCCTGAGCCTGTTCTGCTCTACCAGAGAACAAAACAGGCCCGAACCTCTAGGCTGGTTTACGACAGCCCCCAAGAGCGCAATCACATTCGCACCATTCAAATCCGCATCCCCTTCCCATCCACAGTGCCCACACTTGAACGACTTGCCACTGCGGTAGGATTGCGCAGGATCGGGATGGATATGCAAACACTTGTGGCAGGTCTGCGACGTGTAGGCGGGCGGCACAAGAACCAGAGAAACCCCTGCAACTCTCGCCTTGTACTCCAGAAACTGCCTCAGTTGGTAGAACGCCCAACTGTTGGCCCTGCGCCGCTCGGCTTTGCTGCGCGGCTGTTGATTGACCCTTTCCCGGATCCCTGTCAAGTCTTCCAGGGCAATAGCGCTGTTTGTGGTCTTTGCCCTAGAGACAATAGCTTTGGAGATGCGATGATTGACCCACGCCTGAAAGCGTCTCTCCTTGCCAGACAGCCGTTGCAACAGTTCTCTGCATCTGCGCCGCGAACTGCGGGTGCCCTTACTGGCTTTGCGTTGGAGTACCGCCCTCAACCGGGAGTAGTGGTCGCGGACTCTGTTCAACTGCTGTCCATTCCAGTTGTCCCCCTCTGACGTATGGGCAATATCTGTCCTTCCAAAGTCCACCCCGATCACCTTGTCGGTATCTTGTTGCTTGGGCGGGTTTTTCTCTACGCAAATCTGGATGTAGTAGGAGCCATCCTTCCGCTGGACTAGGGTGGCCGATTTGGGGTTAGAGCCAGCCAGCATTCCCCTCTGGTAGTTACCAATGGCTAGCTCAAAGCGTTCTCTCCCTTCCACCGTGGTCAGCGACACCGTCCAGTCTTTCTCGCGGAATGAAAAGATACGTGCGTCGTAGGTAACGAACCTACGCTTGAACTCTTTAACCGGACGGTTGCGCTGTCTCGCCACTTTGCGAGCGCCCGCCACCCGTCTGCACACCTGTTGAGCCAAGTTACTGGACAAGCCGAACCGAGCTCGAATCTCGTAGTAGCAAAGGGATTGCAACTTGACCGCGTTGACGATCTTCTCCGGCGTGTTCTGGTTGACCCAGTTCAACGCCTGCACAAAGACATCCATCGTCGCGTCCAATTTGGCGGCTTGTGACGGGAACGCCTTGAGCTTACAGGATATGGTCAGGACTTGGCTCATAAGTTCATTGTACTTCATCAAAGCGCATTCCTCCCGGCACTGACCCTACGGGTACAGTGCGGGGCTCCTGCGATTTCTAGCTGAGGTTGACCTCTACCTGTGGTCATCTTCGCAACGGGGAACTCTGGCGGATGCGTTGAACGGTTGACAGGCTCTAGCGGCTGGCTGCCCCATAGGGGCAAGAGGACTGGGTTTGCCCAGGATAACTAGATTGGGGATCGCTTCTCCTGAGGCCGATCCCCGGATTTTTCAGAGGGCGGATGCGGATCTGGAGAAGGGGCATCTGGGGGACGGGTCAGGCAACTGCCCCGCGCAGCATTGCGAAAGGTATCGATGCGCTCCACGCAATTTTGATGGCCGCAATAGGGGCAATACAGGCGATCCCCAGGTTGGGGCTCCACATCGGCCTGGCTCCACCACCGCCGACAGCGATCACAACAGAAGTGATAGAGGAACTCCAGCGCCACCCTCATGACAACAGGATCCCTTGCAGAGCCGAACCGATCAGCATGGAAAAATGGGCATTATCCGGATCCCGGCAGTTGGGATCCGTCGCTATCTATCGAGTTAAGGCAGAGTCATTATGAGTATGGTATGTTAGGTTTGGTTTACATTTGCACTTTACCGCAAGGAGCGTTGATTGATGTCTCAGGAAGGATGCCTGCGAGTGGGGCAGCCCGCTCCCGATTTTTCCGCCACCGCCGTCTATGACATGGAATTCAAGACGGTGAAGCTCTCCGACTACAGGGGTAAGAAGTATGTGGTGTTGTTTTTCTACCCCTTGGACTTCACCTTTGTCTGCCCAACGGAGATCACGGCCTTCAGCGACCGCTATGACGACTTTGCCAAGCTGGATACCGAGATCCTGGGCGTCTCGGTGGATAGCGAATACTCTCACTTGGCCTGGATTCAAACCGACCGCAAAGCCGGAGGGGTGGGTGAGCTGAGGTATCCTCTGGTCTCTGACCTGAAAAAGGAGATCAGCGCTGCCTACAATGTCCTGGATCCGGAAGCGGGTGTGGCGCTGCGCGGCCTGTTCATCATCGACAAAGAAGGGATCATCCAGCACGCCACCATTAACAACCTGGCCTTTGGCCGCAGTGTGGATGAAACCTTGCGCACCCTGCAAGCTATCCAATACGTGCAATCTCACCCCGATGAAGTTTGCCCGGCCAACTGGCAGCCCGGCCAGAAAACCATGCACCCCGACCCGGTGAAATCCAAGGAGTTCTTCGCGGCGATTGCCAAGTAGGTTGGCCCCTGGGATCCCTGGCTACATATAGGAGATCCCCAGCGCTTCCGGGCGTAGCTTCAGCTCAAGGTGGGCTGGAGCTTTTTTGTCGAAAACAGGCAAGCAAAAGATCCCCCGACGTTGCTAGGGGATCCTGAAACCCAGTAGGGAGCGAAGCTGTGGGGAGTTCAATCCCAGGGTTTCCCGCCGGTGAACTTGTAGGTAATCGGCTCCTTGTTTTTGCCGATGTTGCGATCCACTTTGCCGATGGGCTCGCGGCCTTCGTTGACCTTCTCGGGAAAGACGCCGTCTTTGGGATGCACCAACACAGGCTCTCCACCCGCGGGAATGCGGAAGATCTGGTAGTCGTTGATCTTGTAGTCGGATCTCAACTGGGCACCCAGCGCCAAACACTGCTCTTTGCGGGCAAAGGTGAGAAAGTTTTTGCCTTCCACCATCTCAGCAGCGCCGCCGGTGGGCATTTCAAACACCTGCCCCGGCTTGCCCGTCCAGGTAATGACGTATTTTTCTTCGGTTTCGGCTGCGCTCAACAGCCCTCCGGTGGATCCCCCAAATAGAGGCAGCTTTGCTCCCTGACGAGGATCGCCTTCCATCACAGCCATAGTCTACCTTTCTCAACTCGTTGTGGTTTGCGGTGGTTTGCCTTGTCCAAACCGCGGTTTGCGGCGCGAAGCACTTTGAATCTACCACTGACTCGATTTTTGGCCCCAGTTCCGCCTGGGAACTGTAATCTTTCGTAGCAGACCGGCTGGCCCTCAGACGGATCCCTGGGCGCCCTGTAGGCCACCATAGAACAAGCCGGAGACCCACAGCTTTCTGGAAAAGGAACAGCGCCCATGGCCCAGTGGTCCCTCCATCCCAGCTCGCAATCCAACGCTAGGGTCATTCTCATTCCCACCGCCTTTGGCCACGATACTCAGGCTCCGATGGCCATTCTCAATGCCGGTTCGGAGCTGTGTGCCTTCGAGCCGAGGTTGGGGATCGATGTGGATAAGCTGGCGGTGGCGCAGTTGCCGGGGCTGGTGGATGAGCCTCCCTACGGCATGTGTGAGGCGGCGGTGACTCAAGCTTGGAGACGACAACAATGGCCGGTGCTGTTGCCTTCGGTCTTGGCTGCCAGTTGGGGGGCCATTCGTGCCCTCTGGAAGCACTACCCAACTCTGAGTGTGGTGCATTGCAGCGCTCATGCCAACCTGATGCCGCCCCCAGAGATGACCCAGCCGGATCAAGATACAAGCTATGGCAGTGCTGCCTGGGTGGAGTTGCTCTATCAGCACAAGCTGCCGGTGATCCATGTGGGATTGCGCAGCGGCAGTGCGCGGGCCTACGCATGGCTGAAAGCCCACCACAGCCCAATATTCTGGGCCCAAGATGGCTGGGATCCCCAGCAGGTGGTGGCCTCTTTGCCGGATCAACCGGTGTTTTTGGTGGTGGACTGCAGTGTGTTGGATCCTTCCTTAGCGCCCGCCGTGCATCACCCAGAGCCAGGGGGGGTGAGTTGGTTCCAACTGTTGCAGACCTATGAGGCCATCTTTGCTGCTCGTCCTGTGGTTGGCCTTTCGCTGGGAGGGGTGGCGGTGGGATCCGCAACACGGCAAACTGCTCGCGTGGTGGCCCGCCTGCTCAATTGGTTGCTGGCCTGCTATGCCCTCCACTCCCTGAAGGTGACCGCTCAACCGCAACCTGCCCAGACTGTTTAAGCTGCTCAGGTCTGAACATTCATTTGGGATGGTCGAATGAACCTGATACATTCACGCTGAACTCTCCTGAACATGGTTCAGGAAAGAAGCGATCGCATCCTGCCTATCTCTGAGCAGGAAGGCGGTATCCCGCAAAGCCCTGAGGAATACCCCCCGAGCGCTTTCCCCCTTCACTTCCCGGCAACCGTTGCGGTGGACTCAAGGATCAGGGGGAAACTTGGTCTACTATATCCCTCTCAATGACTTTTGCCAAACCGCCTAAAGCTCAGTAAATTCAGCAAAGTTCAGGGTTTTGGGGGTTAGAGGCATGCTCTATCGCCGAATAATCTTCCCGCGGCTGTTGGATTTAGCTCTCTCGGGGGAAGGGATGGAGCGCTATCGGCGGCAGCTTCTGGCCCATGTGCAGGGATCCGTTCTGGAGATTGGTTTTGGCACCGGCCTCAACCTACCCTGCTACCCAGAGCACATTCGCAAGATCACAGGGGTAGACCCCAATCCCGGCATGGGATCCCTGGCTCGTCGGCGCATTGCCTCTTCTCCCATCGCCGTTGATTGGCAGGTGGCGGATGCCCAGGAACTGCCTTTTCCAAGCCAGAGTTTTGATAGCGTGGTTAGCACCTGGACATTGTGCAGCATTCCCAATGTGGCCAAGGCTTTGAGAGAGATCCGGCGGGTGTTGCGAGCGGGGGGCAAGCTGTTTTTTCTCGAACACGGCCTCAGTGAGGATCCCCAGGTGCAAAGATGGCAAAATCGTCTTAACCCTATACAAAAGGTAATCGCAGATGGCTGCAACCTAAACCGAGATATGGCTCGGTTGATCCAGGGAGCGGGGTTTCGGTTTGAGCAACTGGAGCGGTTTTATATGCCTGACCAGCCCAAGTTTATCGGCTACACCTATCAAGGCATAGCGCTTCCCGCCGCGGAAAGAAACTTCCAGTTCTAGAAGACTTGAGCAGCCACCAATTTTCCAACAGCTCTCTACCTGTTCGCCTTTCTAATCACACAGTCTAATCACACAGTTGCAGACGGGATTGCGGCTGCCGCATGGCCGGGTCGATCTCGTAGGTCAGCTCAAAGTTGATCACCCGCCAGCGCTGAGGGGATCCACCCACACCCTCTGGGATTTGGGAGCTGAAGCTGACGGGCAAACCATAGAGGCGAGGTGGGCCGGGGCGACGGTGGGATCCCTGCTCCAGATAAGGGGTGAGCAGCTGGCGGTAGCGCTCGGCCACAATCACCTGAGTGGCTCGCATTCCTTGCATGCGCAGCCGATCCAACTCTTCATGAATCTCAAAACGGATCCCATCGGCGTGGGTGTGCTGACGAAACCAGCGACCTTCCCAAAAGCGCCAGCGCCGTCCGGATTGCAGGTGTACCAGCTCCTCTTGTTCAGCATCCGCCTCAAATGCACCATGGCGAGGGCAGAGGTAGGTATCGGTCAGGGTGAGGGCCGCAATCGTTTGCCGACAGTGGGGGCACTGAATGCTGGGGCCGAAGATCGGGTAGGAAAAGGCAACAGTCATAGGAAACCCCACAAAACGCGGCTGGATATCTGGGCAAATCCGCAGTTGTCCACATTATAGATGTTGGCTTTTGGGGATCCCCATGACAAAACCAGGGGAGATCTTCTAAATTAGGAGGTAGGGGGGATGCGCTCGAAGTCTGTACTGATTCTGGGCGAGCCTCAAGGAGCTCCGCGATAGCAACGGGGAGTGGGTGGTACCCACTTCTTTGCTTTTTGAGGGGGCTTACTGTCCCCTTTGCCAGCTCCGGCTCCAAGGGGTTTGGATCTGGCGGCAACACCCGGTTGGTGACAAGTTGGTTATGGTTCACCCTCTTATTCCACAGTTGGAGAGCTTGGCCCGTCCCTTGGCCGCTCAACTGGGATACCAGTTGGTGCAGATGGTTTTCCACACCAACCAGCATCCGCCAGTTCTGCGGGTGGATATCCGCCCACTGGATCCCGACCGAGAAACCAGCCATGCCGATTGCGAAGCCATGAGCCAAGCCTTAGAAGTCGAGCTGGATCGGGTGGATCTGATCCCCGGCCAGTACGTGTTGGAGGTGTCCAGCCCTGGCATTAGCAACCTTCTCACCAGCGATCGCGACTTTGTGGTTTTCAAAGGGTTTGCGGTGGAGGTGACCTTGGATCCACCCTACAAGGGCAAAGCCGTTTGGTCAGGACACCTGCTGGGTCGGGATGAGGAGAGGGTTGCCTTATCCCTCAAGGGGCGGCGAGTCCAGTTGCCCCGCGCTTCGGTGCAGCGGGTTGCCCTCTCATCGGAAACTGACTAGGAGACCGGAGATAGAGAGAGCGTTTGACCGCAGGTGGTGCGGCCCTCCCTTCGCATCAGAGATGCGGGTTCAGTTCCCGCTGGGGAGCAATAGCAACAGCAAGTTTCACGAAGTTTGTGCAGGAGGACAGTGGTTATGGCGATGGTGCCTCTGCCGGGTTTGGCGGAAATGGTGGAGATGATCTCGCGGGAGCGCAACTTGCCCCGCCATGTGGTCACCGATGCCCTGCGAGAGGCGCTGCTCAAGGGCTACGAACGCTACCGCAAAACCATCCAGCGAGATGTGGTCTTTGCAGAAGACCACTTCCGCAATTTCGATGTGGAGTTGGATGTGGAGGCAGGAGGCTTTCGCGTTTTGGCCACCAAAGCCATCGTTGAGCAGGTACAGGATCCGGATCACGAGATCTCTCTGTACGACGTGCAGCAGGATTACCCAGAAGCCGAAGTAGGCTGGGAAGTCACAGATGATGTCACCCCACAACAGGCGGAATTTGGCCGCATGGCGGCCATCCAAACCAAGCAGGTGCTGGCGCAAAAGTTACGGGATCAGCAGCGCCGTCTGATTCAGGAAGAGTTCCGCGATCTGGAAAAAACCGTACTGCAGGCACGGGTGCTGCGCACCGAGCGGCAGACGGTGATCATGTCGGTATCCAGCGGTTTCGGACAACCTGAGGTGGAAGCAGAACTGCCCAAGAAGGAACAGCTGGCCAGCGATCGCTACACTCCCAACGCGGTGATGAAGGTCTATCTCAAGAAAGTCTATGAGGGATCCCGGCGGGGGCCACAGCTTTTGGTTTCCCGGGCCGATGCTGGCTTGGTGGTGAACCTGTTTGCCAACGAGGTGCCAGAAATTGAAGAGGATATCGTGCGGATTGTGGCAGTGGCGCGGGAGGCCAACCCCCCTTCCCGAAATGTGGGGCCACGTACCAAGATTGCGGTCGATACGGTGGAGCGGGACGTGGATCCAGTGGGGGCCTGTATTGGCGCGAGGGGATCCCGGATTCAGGCGGTGGTAGCGGAGCTGCGCAACGAGAAAATCGATGTCATCCGCTGGTCGCCGGATCCTGCCACCTACATTGCCAACGCCCTCAGCCCGGCCAAGGTGGTGGAGGTGCGGCTAGTGGATCCGGAAATCCAGCAAGCTCATGTGTTGGTCAACAGCGACCAGCTCAGTTTGGCCATTGGCAAAGAGGGGCAAAATGTGCGCCTGGCAGCCCGCCTCACCGGTTGGAAAATTGACATCAAGGAAGTGGAGAGCTACCGCGCAGCGCTGGAGGAAGCCCAAGCCCAAGGGCTGCCCTATCCCTTCATCACTCCAGCGGCACTGGAGCGCTTCCAGCGGCGGGCAGAGCGGGCTGCTTTGGGCCTGGAGGATGAGGAATACGAAGAAAAGCGCCGCCTGGAGGAAGAGGAGCTGGCGGGGGACGATAGGCTGGAAGAAGACTGGGCTGACGAGGACGAGGACTTCGACTACGACGCCGAGTTCGACATTGCCCAGCCGAAGGGGTAATGATATACGCTCTACCCTCACTTTGCCCGTACACTTTGCTCGTAGAGGGCGGCTTCTGCCGGAAGTCTGGGCTTTGGAATGAGTTTTGCTGCAGGGGATCGCGGTTGCACCGAGACCGCAATGGCGCATGTGGGGTTTTCCTGCCTGCTTGGGCAGAACTGCCCTGTTCCGGCAATCTGCACTGGTGAAAGATGCTAGCTTTTGTTAGCATGCAGGAGCCAAAAAAGTTCGGCAGGCAAATCAAAACTCTTCCGAGCCAGAACCCAAACCTCAATCCAACACAGCGGGATCCCTTGGCTAGTTCAGAGTTTGCCCTGGAGCAGTTGCTCTTTGCCCCGGCCACGCCCGACCCCGACGCGGTGCGGGTGATCTATGCCTTTCCCAACACCTACGCAGTGGGGATCACCAGCCTGGGCTATCAAGTCATCTGGAGTCTGCTGGCCAGCCGCCGAGATGTGGCCGTCTCCCGCCTCTTTACAGATCTGGCTGAACCCCTGCCCCGGGAGCCGGAGCTGTTCGGCTTTTCCCTATCCTGGGAGCTGGATTATGTCCATATCCTGGCTCTGCTGGAACGGCACGGGATCCCTCCCAGATCTGAGGAGCGGGAAGAAGCCCACCCCTTGGTCTTTGGCGGCGGCCCGGTACTGACAGCCAACCCTGAGCCCTTTGCCGAGTTTTTTGACCTGATCTTGTTGGGGGATGGGGAAGGTCTTCTGGAGAAGATGATCGAGGTCTATCGGGAGGTGCGCCAGGGATCCCGGGCTGAGAAATTGCAGGCGCTAGCGCAGGTGCCAGGGATCTATGTGCCCGGCTTGTATGAACCCCAATACCGGGAGCCCGACGGCCCGGTGGAGAAGGTGCTCCCCAAAGTGGCCGGGATCCCTAGCTCCATTCGCAAACACACCTTCCGCGGCAACACCCTCTCGGTTTCCACAGTAGTCACCCCCAAAGCGGCCTGGGAGAGCATCTACATGGTGGAGGTGGTGCGCAGCTGCCCGGAGATGTGTCGGTTTTGCCTGGCCAGCTATCTCACCCTGCCTTTCCGGGTGGCGGATGTGGAGGGGCATTTGATCCCGGCGGTAGAGCGGGGGCTGCAGGTCACTCAGCGGATTGGGTTGCTGGGGGCTTCTGTAACCCAGCACCCGCAATTTGAGCAGTTGCTGGAGCACTTGGCCCAGGATCGCTTCGAGCAGGTGCGTCTCAGTTTGGCCTCGGTGCGCACCGCTACCGTAACCCCACGTCTGGCGCAGGTACTCTCCCGCCGGGGCAGCCAGTCCATTACGGTGGCCATCGAAAGTGGCTCAGAACAACTGCGCCAGATCATCAACAAGAAGTTAAGCAACCCGGAAATCTTGGCAGCAGCAGCCCACGCCCAGGCTGGAGGTCTGAAGGGCATTAAGTTCTACGGCATGGTAGGGATCCCGGCGGAAACCCAGGCAGATCTGGAGGCCACAGTAGCCCTTTTCCAAGAGCTCAAAAAAGCGGCTCCCGGCCTGCGCCTAACGCTGGGTTGCAGCACCTTTGTGCCCAAAGCCCACACCCCTTTTCAGTGGCACGGGGTGGATCCCAAAGCCGAGAAAAAACTGCAGTTTTTCCAGAAACATCTGCGTCCCCTGGGGGTGGAGTTTCGCCCGGAAAGCTATAGCTGGTCCGTGATCCAAGCCCTCATCTCGCGAGGGGATCGGCGGGTGGGAAAAGTCTTGCAGTTGGCGCGGGACTTTGGGGAATCCTTGGGGAGCTACCGGCGCGCTTTCAAAGAGCTTAAAGGGCAACTGCCGCCCCTAGACTACTACGTGCACAGCCACTGGGATCCAGCGGATCCCTTGCCTTGGCAACACATCGAAGGGCCCCTCACCCCAGAGCGACTGTTGCAACATCGCCAGGAAGCTCTTTCTGTTCGCATCCCTTAGAGATGTCTATTGGGGTTGTTTGCAGGCCGCAATGCTGCTGGCAATGACCGCCTCGGTTTCGGCCAAACCTTTCCAGCCCAAGATCTGGGTTTCTTTGTTTTCCAAGCGCTTGTAGGTGGCGAAAAACTCCGCAATCTCATCCAGGCGGTGCTGGGCGATGTCTTCCAGCTTGGTCACCGAAGCATAGCGGGGATCCTTGGCAGGCACACACAGCAGCTTCTCATCCGGATCCCCGCCATCGATCATCTGCAACATGCCCAAGGGTCGCACCGTGACCACACACCCTGGGAAAGTGGGCTGATCCATGATCACCAAGCCATCCAAGGGATCCCCATCCCCGGCCAGCGTATTGGGCACAAAGCCGTAGTCGTAAGGGTACTGCACCGAGGAATAGAGCACCCGATCCAGCGCCATTGCTCCCATGTCTTTGTCGAACTCATACTTGTTTTTGCTGCCGCCGGGAATCTCAATCAAGATGTTGAGCAGGCCGGGCTTGGGTTGGGCAGGGATCCGCGACAGGTCGATCACAGCAAGCACCCTCGGATTGGGAATAGACAGCCAGAGGGTATTCTGACATACTCCTTGCCCCAAAGGACAGAGACTCTTGACACTTCGCCGGGAACAGTTCACGTCGGCGGGACGGAATCCTCAGCCAGCTTCCATTCTCTCCACCCACGTCTGGCTCAACGCTGGGAGACGCCCCATCCTCGGCAAGAGACTTGGTTTTTGTCTCCTCCTTTCGCTCAGCATGCTCAGAGCTGTCTTGGAAGGAGAGGATTCCAGATCCGGTTTTTTTGATCGACTTTGATCAGCTTGGACATACTCCTCGGGCAAGATTCGAACTTGCGACCAATCGGTTAACAGCCGACCGCTCTACCGCTGAGCTACCGAGGATCAAGCGTTTCTCATCATAGGGGAAAAAAGGACTGCTAGGCAACTGCCGGCGGGGGGTTCTTGTTGGGCCTTGGGATCCCTGTTCAGTGGAGCGGGCTTGATTTTGCTCAATTGCTCGCCTTTCTCAGGTCTATCTGACGGATCCAGGGGACAAACCCTGAAAACGCCCTCGTCAACCGAACGGAAGCCATTACAATGGTTACGGACATTTGCCAGCGCCCCTCATGGACTTCGGAGTCGGATTTCTCTCCAACAACGTCATGCTGCCGATCCTGGATTTTTTCTACGGGATCGTGCCCAGCTATGGACTGGCCATTATCTTCCTGACGTTGGTGATCCGCTTTGCCCTCTACCCGCTCAATGTGGGATCCATCCGCAACATGCGGCGCATGAAGGTGATCAGCCCGGTGATGCAGCGGCGGATGCGAGAACTCCAGGAGAAATACCGAGACGACCCGCAAAAGCTTCGGGAAGCCCAGGCCAAGCTTTACAGCGAGCTGGGGGCCAATCCCTTGGGGGGCTGCCTGCCACTGCTCATTCAAATGCCGGTGCTGTTTGCCCTGTTTGCCACCCTGCGGGGATCCCCTTTTGCGGCAGTAACCTACGATGTCAACTTGCAGATCCTGCCGGCGGAAGTGGCGGCTGAGGTGGTACCAGCTCCCTACGTCAGCCCCAGCAAGAACATTTTTGTCACCGACTCTCTCCACAGGCCGGTGGTGCTGGTGGAGCCCAAAGGCACCAAGATTGCCGTCGGGGAAGAGGTGCAATTTTTGCTTCAAGGGCCGGGGGGCAAGCCTTTTGAGCAATTGGTGGCCGAAGCGGGTGGGGATCCCAGTCTGTTACAGCCCACCTGGAAGATCACCAAAGGGGAAGATCGTGCCCAGATCAAGCCGGATGGCACCTTGCTGGCTCTGCAGCCGGGGGATGTGACCGTGCAGGTGTCCATTCCCGGTTTGGCCTCTGACACCGGCTTTCTGTTCATCGACAAGTTGGGCCGTGTGGGGGCCTTCGACGAAGATGGCACCATCCACTGGGATATCATCGCCATGATCGTCATCTTTGGGGTGTCCATTTACCTGAACCAGTACCTAACCAATGCCGGACAGGATACCGGCAAAGAGGATCCCAGCCAAAGTTCCATGGCTCGGATCACCCCTGTGCTGTTCTCGGCGATGTTCCTGTTCTTCCCTCTGCCGGCAGGGGTTTTGCTCTACATCCTTGTCTCTAATATCTTCCAAACGGTGCAGACCTTCCTGCTCTCGCGGGAGCCGTTGCCGGAGAACTTACAGCAGTTGGTGGAAGAGGAGCGTCGTCGGGCTGCCCAGGCGATCACGGTGGAGGCCAAGGAAGTGGAAAAATCGACCAAGCCCAGAGCAGCCAAGGAGGGACGGGAATCCTTGCCCTTTGAGCCCTAGGGGATCCTCGCTGTTGGGGTGGACTTGTGGTGGAGTGTTGATACCTGATACATTTACGCTGAACACTGCTGAACATCACTGTTCAACTATGCAGCGATAGCATTCTGTTTGTTTCCAACCAGAATGGCGGTATCCC
>NZ_JBSSAG010000041.1:0-22126 GCF_054058395.1 Thermostichus sp. OS-CIW-26
TCAGGACTTGGGTCATGGTTCTATCATAACTTCCGCATTCCTCCCGACACTGACCCTACAGGTACAGTGCGGGGCTCCTGCGATTTCTAGCTGAAGACGCCCACGAAAGGATTCGAACCTCCGACACCTGGGACCGGAACCCAGTGCTCTAGTCCACTGAGCTACGTGGGCAATGCAACTGCATTAACCATCATATCTGCTGACTTTCAGTTCTGCCAAGGGGGCAAAGCTGCGGCGGTGCTGCGGGGTGGGCCCCAAGTTCTGCAACGCCAGTCGGTGCTCCCGCGTGCCATAGCCAACGTTGGTGCGCCAGCCGTAGCCGGGGTACTGCCGATCCCAGCTCTGCATCAAGGCATCTCGCCAGACTTTGGCCACAACTGAAGCAGCGGCAATGGAGAGGCTGATGTGATCCCCCCTGACCAGGGCCGTTTGCCGGGATCCCAGCTCGGCCAGCGGCAATCCATCCACCAAAATGTGGTCGATGGGATCTAACTCGGCCAAAGCCCGCTGCATGGCCAGCACCGTGGCCCGTCGAATGTTGAGCCGGTCGATCTCAGCAGCAGAGGCACTGCCAACGCCCACGGCCAGGGCCACCTGCCGAATCCGTTCCGCCCATTGAGCGCGTTGCTGCGGACGCAGTTGTTTGGAATCCCTCACTCCCTCCAGTTCTTTGGGATCCATCTGGGCCGGCAAAATTACCGCCGCCGCCACTACCGGCCCGGCCAGGGCTCCCCGCCCCACCTCATCCACCCCCGCCACCCGCAGGATCCCTTGCTGCCAAAGGGATCCCTCCCAGATCAAACTCGGCCTTGCCCGCTCCACCATACTCCCATGCCTGTCCCTGGGCTTGAGAGCAGCGCCTAACTGCTGCGGGAGCGCCGTCGCCTGGAGGCTGCTGGAGATTGCTGGGCAGGGCTGATCCCCAGTTCCGCGGCTGGCTCGGCCAAGCTGCTCTGCACGGCTGACGGGAACGATTCAGCAGAGGAGATTTCGGGTTCAGAAAGTTCGGGTGGAGAGAGGTTGTCCAGCGGCTCCTTCTCCTGCAAGGCATCCGGTTCGGGTGCAAACTCCTCTATCTGAGAAGTTGCCTCAGTCTCCATCCTGGGCGGACTTTCCGCCTCTAGAGTTCCCGGCAGAACCACCCTAACCGCCGTGTCTCGGCCCCAAGGCGGCGGCTGGTCAAGCAGCAACAGCGGCGACAGCCCCAACTCCGAGTAGACCCGTTGTTGTAACGGGGTCATCTCCACGGTGACGGTTTGCCGTACCGGGGCCGGACGGCCTTCTGAGGACTCCGTCCCGCTGGCGCGAACGGTGCGGGCTGGGGAAGTGTGATCTTTGCGTGAGGCGGATTCTGCCTCTTCCCCAGGGCCAGAACGGCGGGGTTCTTGACGCTTTAGGTCTGCTCCGCCCCCTGGCAGTTGCATCGGCTCTGGGGCTTCCTCTTCTCCAGGAGTATCCAGGCTCCGGGCAACGAGGCGCTGGCCAGTGCGGGGATCCCCCCAGTCTTCACGGGGACGCTTGCGTCCCGTTTCAACCCGTGGCTCTTCCTCCAGATCGTCTGAAGTCGTAAAGGGATCCGGGCTGGGGCGTCGTTGTCCGGGGGCAGAGCGCGACCGCCGCAGCAGCGCACGGCTATCGCCTCGAGACAGCCCATCGCTCCCTACTCGCAGGCGTGCCCGTTGGGGGTTGCCATCGCGGGGCAGGATCGGGCCGGCCTCTTCCTCATCCCCTCCTTCCGCCTCGGTGGGTAGCGTTACCGTCAGGCCGCTTTCTATTGTTAACAGATGCCCTGGCTCGGCCCCCGGCAAGCGGGCTAGGATCCCCAGCCCCTCACAGGTGGGGCAAGAATAGCCGAAGATCTCGTAAAGGCTTTGCCCCTGCCGTTTGCGGGTGAGCTCCACCAGCCCCAATTCCGACAGTTGGACCACCTGTGGGCGAGCTTTGTCGCTGGAGAGGGCCTTGTTAAAATGCTCCAAAACCAGCAACTGGTCGCGGCGGGAATCCATATCGATGAAGTCCACCACAATCACACCGGCAATGTTGCGCAGCCTCAATTGGCGGGCAATCTCGGTAGCCGCCTCACAGTTTGTCCACAGCACTGTCTCCCGAGAAGTGGCCGATTGGGTGAAGGAGCCCGAGTTAACATCAATTACCGTCAGGGCCTCGGTGGGCTCGATGATGATGTAGCCACCAGAGGGCAGATCCACCCGTGGCCGCAGCGCCTGCCGAATAACCGCGTTGACCCGAAAATACTCCAGAATGGGGGTGGGCTCGCGGTGGGCATCGACAACGACACCAGGGGGCATTTGGCCCTTGTTCCAGCCCTGCAGATAGCTACGGACTCGCTTCGCTCCTGCCGCAGAGTCGGTCACAATACGGTTCACATCGTCGGAGTAAACATCCCGCAGCACCCGCTGAATAAAGTCGTCATCCCGGTTGAGTAGCCCCGGCCCCCGTGCTGCCTGATACTGCTGTTGAATATCTTCCCAGAGTTTCTTCAATTGCTCCAGGTCGTCGATCATCGCTTCTTCGGACACACCTTCCGCTTCGGTGCGCACCAACAGGCCCATCTGCGGGGGTTTAATCAAAATGGCCAGCGACTTCAAACGGTTGCGTTCTTCTCGATCCTCGATGCGGCGGGACAGATGAACGCCTTTTCCGTAGGGTCGCAACACCAAATACCGCCCTGGAAAGGCCAAATCTCCGGTAAGCCTTGGCCCTTTGTTGCCGGTAGGCTCTTTCATCACCTGTACCAGCACCTTTTGCTGCGGCAAGACCAGCTCAGAAATCGAGGCATGACTTCGCTTGAGGCGCAGCGGGCCCAGGTCGCTGACGTGGATAAACCCATTGCGCTCTGCAGGGCCGATGTTGACGAAAGCGGCATCGATGCTGGGCAGAACGTTCTCGATGATTCCGACGTAAACGTCTCCCACTTGGTGAGCGCCGCTGGCGACGATCAGCTCCTGCACTTGATCTTCGGCGAAGACGGCTGCCACTCGATGTTGCTCGGCAATGACAATCTGCCTGGGCATTAACTTCCCTCCCCGCCCCAAGGGCACGCGGTTACGGGTTGAACCCTCATTCTGGCGAGGTGTTGTCCTTTTGCCGGGATCCGCTTAAGTTTCTTTGACCAGGATTGACTCATCATGGGGCTGTCCATTACCCTCAGCTCTGCTTTGACGCTTGGCTTTGTTTCCTCTCCAATGGGTGAGGTGAGTTTAAGTGCATGTGAACTACCCAATGCTGGCCTTGGTGGGTACAGCAGGGGGCTTCTGCTGTGGGGATAAAAGCTCATCGGATGAGATGAATGGATGGGGTGAGGTTTGCATGGAGATTATTGAATAGGCTCAGAAAGCAAGACGGCTCCGCCTCGGGAGATCGAACGCTGGCCCATTGCAGAACCCCAGTTGTGCGGCCCAGCCTGTTCGCGAAAGCGTCGCGTAGCGATAGTCCACAACAAGACAGGGTTTGCGCGCGGAAAGAAGCACCTTCTCAGGGTAAGATTGAGATCTGGGCTAGGTCGAAGGGGCACACCTTTTTGTTGCACCTATCGACTCGACCCCATCACGCCTGTTACCTGCCCTGGGTACTGAGTTAAGAGTGTCTCCATTCCAAAATCCGGCCCAGCTTTTGCCTGCTGCTCACCCCGCCCTTGGTCAAGTTGATGCTTGGCGAGCCCCACAGCGGCAGGAGCCAGCAATAGCAGCATTATAGCGCTTGTGGGATCCCTCAGCCCAGACAGACCCTTAGCCCTTGGGTTGCTCCCAGAGGAAGTGCTCAATCTGGATTGGCTAGGGGGTTCTCCCACAACAGGCGCAGCCGCTTTGCCGTCTGTAGTGTCCAGCGGGGCAACCCCAATGACTCGGCCATTTGAACCAGATGGGTGGGCCGCAGGTAGGCACCGTCGTTGCGGCAACTGCCCCGGTAAAGGAGGCAAGCGCTGCCCTCGGGGGTCAGGCCCTGAAACTCTAGGTAGTAAAGCAGGGCGCGGGCATTGAAGGGAGAGGACTTGCCAGACTTGGAGGTTTTTTCAATCCAGATTTCCTGCGCGTCTAGAATCTGGGTAACCCAGGCGGGCCAAGAGGACTCCGTCCCGCTGCCGTGAACGGCTTTGGGCAACTCGCAGCTCACCGTGAGCTGATATTCGGCGGCGTAAACGGCTTCGGTGGCCGAGGGATCCCGCAGGCCAATTTCTTGGACAGCTTGAATGGGGATCTCCGGGGGCAGCTGTTCGCTCAGAAGGGCGCGCAGTTTCTCAGGCGTCAGAGGACCTTCAGGCCGATCCAGCAGCTCCAGATCCAGGATTTCGCCATAGCCTTCCTGGCCGATGGGCAGAGCGTTGGCGTTGGCCAGGCGGGGCATGGGGTGGTAGCCGCCGCTGAAGGCCAGAGGTAACCCCGCTCGCCGACAGGCCCGTTCCCACAGGCGCATGAGATCCAGGTGGCCCAGCCAGCGCAGATCCCCGGTTTTGCCGTAGGTGATGCGGAAACGCTGGGCAGGTGGCTCCGGCTCCAGGGGATCCGGGGTGGGGGTGGGTTGGCTCTGCAGGGGCGGGACGGGCGGAGGGGGAATGACGATGTTGTGGCCGAAGCCGGGGCCGCAGATGCCGCAGGCGGAGCAGCCCTCGAAGGAGCAGTCTTCCACGGTGAGGGCTTCCAGGGCGCGGCGGTAGTCTTTTTGCAGCCATTTTTTGTCGATGCCGGTATCGATGTGATCCCAGGGCAAGGGATCCTCCAGGCCCAATTCCCGGATGGGGAGACGGGCGCAGAGGGCGACCGGATCGGCGGCAGGATCCACCTCTTCGCCGCAGTAGGCCCTCACCCAGGCAGCGTAGGCGGCGTCGATGTTTTCCCACCAGGCGTCCATGCCGGCCCCAGCCCGCCAGGCCCGCTCGATCATCTGTCCCAGGGAGCGATCCCCTTTGCCGATGAAGTCTTCCAGGATGCTGAAGCGGATGTCGGTGAAGTGGGCCTTGACTCCCCGTAGCCGGCGCAGCTCCTTCTGCAGCAGGGCCTGCTTCCGCTGCACGTCGGCGTAGTCCACCCGGTGCCACTGGAAGGGGGTGTGGGGCTTGGGGGTGAAGTTGGAGAGGGTGAGGGTAAACTCCACCCGCTTGCGACCCAGGGCTGCACATTCTCGCTGCAGCATCTCGACGGTGCGGGCGATCCCCAGGACATCGGCGTCGGTCTCGCCGGGCAGGCCAATCATGAAATAGAGCTTGATTTTGTCCCAGCCCTCTTGGACGGCGGTGCGAATGCCGCGAATCAAGTCGGCATCGGTGAGGCCCTTGTTGATGATGTCCCGCAGCCTTTGGGTGCCAGCTTCGGGGGCAAAGGTGAGGCCGGAGCGGCGGGAGCCTCTCATGATGGCGGCAATTTGCTCATCAAAGCGATCCACCCGCTGGCTGGGCAGGGAAAGGGCGACGTGCTCCCCGAGCAGACGGTTGTGCAGCTCCGCTCCCACCGCCGGCAGGGAAAGGTAGTCGGAGCAACTGAGAGAAGAGAGGGAAAATTCGTTGTAGCCGGTCTTGCGCAAGCCCTGCACCACAGCCTCCACCACTGCTTCCGGATCCACATCCCGCGCTGGGCGGGTAAGCATTCCCGGCTGGCAAAATCGGCAGCCCCGTGTGCAGCCCCGCCGCACTTCCATCACCAGGCGGTCGTGGACGGTTTCCACCAAAGGCACCAGGCCGACGGAGTATTGGGGTTGAGGCAGGGCCACCCGACGGCGGATGCGCTCCGGCACCCCAGGCACAATGGGTCGAGGCGGGATCCCCTCGTAAAACTGGGGCACGTACACCCCCGGCACCTGGGCCAGCTCCAGCAAGACCTCTCGGCGGGGCTTGGACAGGGATCCGGCCAGCACTTGGCCAATTTCCGGCAGCACCTCTTCCCCATCTCCGAAGACGAAGAAATCGAAAAAGTCGGCAAAGGGCTCCGGGTTGGAGGTGGCGGTTGGCCCGCCGGCAAAGATCAGAGGGCACTCTTCCGGGGTAAAGGGCTGCCGCTCCCACCACTTGAGCGGGATCCCGGCCAGATCCAGCATCTCCAGGATGTTGGTGCCCCCCAGCTCGTAAGCCAGGCTGAAGCCAATGATATGGAAAGCGCGCAGAGGACGGCGGGATTCCACGGCAAAGAGGGGGATCCCCAACTGCCGCAGGCGGGCCGCCAGATCCGGGCCTGGCAAGTAGGTGCGGTCACACAGTTGATCCGGCTGGGCGTTGAGGATGTTGTAGAGGATGAGGTGGCCTAGGTTGGAAGCTCCCACCTCGTACAACTCTGGATAGCTCAGCACCCAACGCACCCGTGCCGAATCCCAAGGACGGTGGACGGCGCCAAACTCTTTGCCCAAGTAGCGGGCTGGCCGCTGAATCTCAGGGGTAAGCAGGCGATCCAGATCGATGGGACTCAGATGCGGTTCAGTTGCAGCCAGAGAGAGCATGGGGATCCGCCGAGACGTTAATACAGCCACTGATCTGACTCTAGCCGAACTTTTCCAGCAACCCAAACGAAGGGAGAAGCACTTTGCCCCTCTGAGCCCCTAGGTTACAGCCATATCCATTTTGAATGAGCCCGAGGAATGCTCCTCAACCCCTATTCTCGCAGCCAACGGGTGGTGCCATCTTTTTGATCGATGAGGGTGATGCCGAAGGCTTTCAACTGATCCCGAATGCGATCGGCTTCGGCAAAGTTTTTGGCCTTGCGGGCTGCCGAGCGCTGCGCGATCAGCTCCTCGATTTTTTTAAAGTTAAGTTCCCCATTTGTAGCTGCTTCTTTGGATCCCTCGAATTCAGAGAATGAGGGCCAACAGAATCCCAAAGTAGCCAAAATCTCCAGCAGAGCGGCGCTTTTTTGCCTCAGGGCCTGAGGCTCTAGGTGGGTTTGGCCTTGATGGGTGAGCAGGTTGTGTTCGCGGGTGAGTTCTTTGGCCAATTCAAAGGCGATAGCCAGCGCTTCAGGGGTGCCAAAATCATCGTCCATAGCAGCTTGAAAGGCTTGCATGGCCTCAGCATCAGGGGATCCCTTTTCTCCTTTGCAGAATTGCTGGGCACAGTGGATCCCTTTCTGGAGGGTTTCCCAGCCACGGCTAGCCGCCTGCATGGCTGCCTCGGTGAGATCTATGGGGCTACGGTAGTGGGTCTGCAACAGAAACAGCCGCAAGGCCATGGGGTGATAGACGGCGAGGGCCTGTCGCAGGGTGGTGAAGTTGCCCAAAGATTTGGACATTTTCTCGCCGTTGATGTTGAGAAAACCGTTGTGCATCCAGTACTTGGCCATCGGCTTGCCGGTGATTGGCTCCGATTGGGCCAGCTCATTTTCGTGGTGGGGGAAAATCAAATCTGCCCCGCCGGCGTGAATGTCGATGTGATCTCCCAGGGTCTCCCGCACCATGGCGGAACATTCGATGTGCCAGCCCGGTCGCCCCCAACCCCAAGGGGAGGCAAACCCCGGCTCAGAAGGGGGGGCCGCTTTCCAAAGGGCAAAGTCGAAGGGATCCTGTTTGTCGGCTCCTTCTTCTCCTACCCGGCCACTGGCTCCCGCCTCCATCTCCTCCAGTTTTCGACCGGATAGCTGGCCGTAATCCGGGAACTTGCGGACA
This sequence comes from Thermostichus sp. OS-CIW-26, assembly GCF_054058395.1. NCBI lineage: Bacteria > Bacillati > Cyanobacteriota > Cyanophyceae > Thermostichales > Thermostichaceae > Thermostichus > Thermostichus sp. OS-CIW-26. The sequence continues at coordinate 7,600 of NZ_JBSSAG010000041.1, forward strand.
GAGTAGTAAACAGAGTACTGAACAGAGGCGGTGGTCTCTGGCTGGTGTCCCGCTTGCAAGAGGGAAGACGGGTCGGTCTGGTGTCGAATCGGATCCCGTACCCGGTAGGCAAAGCCTTTGAGTTCCAGAGATTGGATCAACTGGAACATGGCTTGCAGCGATTGCGTTGCCCTCGGGTAGAGATCGGCCCGCTTGATGTTCAGGCGATCCATGTCCTGGAAATATTCGGCGATGAAGCGCTCCGCCACCGCTTGCATGGATTCGCCACGTTCCAACGCCCGCTTGAGGATCTTGTCGTCCACATCGGTAAAATTCTGCACATACTTCACTCGGTAGCCGCGCCACTCCAAGTAGCGACGCACCGTGTCCCAAACCACGTAGGTACGCGCATGGCCGAGGTGGCAGAGGTCGTAAACCGTTACACCACAGACATACATCCGCACCAGGGGCTTCTCCTCCGCAACTGGAGCTGCAGATCCCTGGGAATTGCCGACGGAAACGGATTGAGATCCACCTGCTGCCAGCGGCTGAAACACTTCCTTGCGGCGAGTCAATGTGTTATAGACAACCAAATCCATGGGTATCCCTAGTTTGTAGTTTCAGCTACAGCAAAACAGGCTTTGTCTTCCAAAAAAAGACGATGGCGCACTTTGTCTTGAATCGGATGAGGCTCGACAAAATCTCAACGAGCCAAGGGCTGGAACCATTGTGAGGCAAGCATTGTGGCTGAAATTACCTGCCAAGACTTGTCTAGATTTGTTAACTACGGTACTCTAACCTGAGTGCGAGCCAGCCTGTTCATTAGCGAGCTCCACCCCGGCTTGAGTCACCCCTGGGGTGCTCGGTGCCAAGGGGCTTATGCCCCTCATTTTGACATCTTCTTCTCTTGCACTCTAGTGTCAGCCTGTTGGTGTGAGGATGCCTTTAAAACCCACTTTCCCCAATCCCCAAAACGGGGAGCTGGATTTCCGCGGTGCTGCCGTGAGCACCCTTTCCCCCCCACCCCCAAAGGGCTCGGCAGGGATCCCTTCAGAACAGTCCTGGACTTCTGCGGATTCATCTGCCGAGGAAGCCTATCTTCTGGAGTGGGCTCCAGCCCCTCTCTCTGGGCGGTCGAAGCCAAGATGGGTTGGTTTGGCCCTCTCTCTCAGCTTAACGGGCCTGGTATGGCTTCTGAAGCTGGAGGCGGATCCCTGCGCAGAAGCTGGGGAAGAGCAGCTGCCGGCCACCCCCAGGTGCCCAACCGAGCCTGAGACAGCCCATCCAGAGCCGGGGGATTCTGCTCCTGCGCGTCGGGGATATCCGGCTTGGGCCACTGGTCTTTTGCTGATGCTGGGCTTGGCCGGAGTCGCTACCCTACAGCAGCGACAGTTGAATCGCCCCCTGTCTCCGGCGGTAGAGCCGATCCCACCCTCTGTGCATACGCTATCTGGCGCTCTGCAGCAAAACTACGAGCGGAAAAAGGAGCAGCTGCGCCAAGCCTTCGCAGAAGGGCGAATCCCGACAGGAGAAGGGCCCAGAGGCATTCTGGAGCATGAAATTCAGCCGGGGGAAACCCTCTGGCAACTGACCCAGATGTATCAGCTCGACGCGGCTGCCATCACCGTCTCCAATGGTATTCAGGCCAGTACTGAGCTGAAGCCGGGGCAAGTTCTCCTCATCCCCAGCCAGCCGGGATTGATCTACACCGTCAAGCAGGGAGACACACTGGAGGACATTGCCAACCGCTACCGAGTTCCCCAGCAGCGGATTATCGAAGCGACTCCTCTGGATCGCCCGGAATATCTGCGCATTGGCCAACGCCTGCTCATCCCCGGCGATGTGGGCGAGTTGATCCAGCGTCAGAAGGAGATGATCGCTGCCCAGAAAGCTCGCGAAGAGGAAGAGCGCCGCCAGCAAGAGGAGGAAGCCCAACGCCAAGCCGAAGCCCAAGCTCGATTACAGGCGGAGCAGCAACGCCGGGCCCAGCAAATGGAACAAGAACGGCAGGCCCTCTTGGCCGGTGGATCCCTGACCCACACAGTTGGAGCCGGTGACACCATCGAACGGATCGCCGCCCGCTATGGGGTAACTCAGCGATCCATTATTCAAGCCAACAACTTGCGCAATCCCCACTGGCTGCGCATTGGCCAACGCCTTACGATTCCGGCGCCGGGTACGCAGCCCACCCCAGCTCCTGCCCGACGAGCTCAGAGCCAGCCACAAGCTCGGCCAGCGCCGCCAGCGCCCCCTCCAGCTCCTCCTCAGGCCCGCAGCAGTGGGTTTATCTGGCCGGTCTCCGGGCAAATCACCTCTGGCTTTGGCTACCGTCGCGGTCGCCTTCATGCAGGGGTAGATATTCCTGGCCCCGTGGGATCCCCCATTGTAGCCGTTCAGGAGGGAGTGGTGATCTTCGCGGGGAATGGCGGGGATGGCTACGGCAATCGGGTGGATATCCGCCATCCCAACGGAATTGTTACTCGCTATGCCCACGGCCATCAGATTTACGTTTCCACAGGCCAGTACGTGCAGCAGGGGCAGACAATCATGAGCCGCGGCAGCACTGGCTGGAGCACAGGGCCGCATCTGCACTTTGAAGTCCGCCCCGGCGGGGGCGCGCCTGTGGATCCCCGGCCCTATCTGCCCTGATCCTGTCCCAAAGCGAGACTACACAGAACAGCCAGCCTGGCCATAAATTGCTAGCCTAAAAACAGCAAACTCCAGACCGTAGGAACACGCCGATGCAGTGGGTGAACGCGCTCTCCCAGCTCCCTTCCCTAGAAGCGGCTCTGCGGCAGGTGGTGGAGGAAGCCAAGGCCAAGCTTCAGGCGGCCCAGCTGAAAAGTGCCTTGAGTCGGCAGGTGCAGACGGTGGGATCCGGCAGCTTGCCGGGGCTGCTGACAGGGTATGTTCCCTCTCAGCCTCTGCGGCCCAACCTGGGGGTTTTGTTTGTGTCGGCGGCCTTTGCCAGCGAATACATCCGGGTGTTGCCATTGCTGTCGGGGCTGCTGGAGGTGGACGTTTTGATCGGCTGCTCCGGGGGTGGCATTGTGGGTGGCGGGCATGAAATTGAGGATGGCCCGGCTCTCTCCTTGTCTTTGGCGGTCATGCCGGAGGTGGTGCTGCATCCTTTTCATCTGCGGGGGAACCAATTGCCAGACTTGGATGCGGCTCCTTCTGCCTGGGTCGATTGTGTTGGGGTTTCGCCGCAGAGCAAGCCTCATTTTCTGCTCTTGGCCGATGGATTTTCCTCTGGCATCTCAGAGTTGCTGCAGGGGTTGGATTTCGCCTATCCGGGATCCGTCAAAGTGGGGGGATTGGCCAGTGGGGGCCGCGGCCCTCGGGGCAATGCTCTGTTTTTGCTGGATGCGCGTACCTCCACACCTCGGCGGGAGCTGTATCGAGAGGGCACAGTGGGGCTAGCGCTCTACGGCAATGTGGTGCTGGATGCAGTGGTGGCCCAGGGGTGTCGCCCCATTGGGGATCCCTTGCGGGTGACGGAAGCAGAGGGGAATGTGATTCTTGGCTTGGAGGGTCGCCCTCCTCTAGCGGTTTTGCAGGACTTGGCAGAGCGGCTCAGTCCCGTGGATCAGCGATTGGCCCGCCACTCTCTCTTCATCGGCCTGCTGATGGATGAGTTCAAGTCGGAGCCGACGCCGGGAGATTTCCTCATTCGCGTAATCTTGGGCGTTGATCCGCGCGTGGGGGCGCTGGCCATCGGGGATCAGGTGCGCCCTGGCCAGACGGTGCAATTTCATCTGCGGGATGCCCAGACTTCGGCAGAAGATCTGCGTTGGGCCCTCAGCCGCTATTGTGCCGAGCGCAACTTGAGGCAAAGCCCCTCTCAACCGAGGCCGGAGCCTTGTGGGGCGTTGATGTTCTCCTGTTTGGGGCGAGGCAAGGGCCTGTACGGCACTCCCGATTTTGACTCGCAACGGTTTCGGGAATTGCTTGGAGAGCTGCCCTTGGGGGGGTTCTTTTGCAATGGTGAGATCGGCCCCGTTGGGGGATCCACCTTTTTACACGGCTACACTTCCTGCTTCGGGATCTTCCGGCCCGCCCACTAGAGGGGGGATCCCTTGCCCTAAGAGCCGGCAAAATTAGATAAACTGAGGATCTGCTGTCAACAGCTTGGTCAAGGATTTCTCATGCAGCTTCATCTTAGCGAGCCGCCACTCACTCAAGGGGAATGTGCCCTGGTCTATTGCTTTGCCGCTTCCGGCGGGAATGGCCGCTTTCCTCTGCCCCCTGAGATCGCCTCTTGGGATGAAAAGGCGTGGTCAGGGCTGGTGGCGGAAACCGTTCAGGAGCAGGGGTTTCAGGGGAAGCCGAATAGCAGTGTTGCCCTGCGCCTGACAGGAGAGATCCGCAAACTGGTGTTGGTGGGGCTAGGGGATCCCGCGGCCCTAACGCTAGAAGCCCTACGACGGGCCACAGCCAACGGCCTGCGCCAGGCTCACAGCTTAAAAGCCAAGCAGGTGATGCTGTCTTTGCCGGAGACGGGGTTGGATCGGGTGCGTGGGGTTCAGGCGGTGGCCGAAGCCTGCCTACTGGTGGCGCACCGGGACAATCGGTTTAAATCTTCAGCCAAAGGGGAAGAGGAAAACAGCTTTTCTGTGCAGGAAGTAACTCTCTTGGTGCCGGGGTTGGCCCAGGCTCGCCCCGATTACGAAGTCGCGCTGCAGCGGGCCATTGAGATGGCGGCAGGAACCATCTTGGCTCGGGAATTGGTGGCTGCCCCCGCCAACATTGTGACTCCTCTTGCCCTGGCCGATACCGCCCGCCAACTGGCCCAGGAATATGGTCTAGAGGTGGAGATTCTGGGACAGGAAGAATGCGAAGCTCTGGGGATGGGGGCTTTTTTGGGTGTGGCCAAAGCCTCTGATCTGCCGCCCCAGTTCATTCACCTCACCTACAAGCCGCCACAAGGGGATCCCGTTACCAAATTGGCCCTGGTGGGCAAGGGGCTGACCTTCGATTCCGGTGGGTTGAACATCAAAACCGACTCCCGCAGCATCGCCATGATGAAAACCGACATGGGGGGAGCAGCGGCAGTTTTGGGAGCTGCACGGGCCCTAGCCGCCCTCAAGCCGCAAGTGGAGCTGCACTTCATCGTTGCTGCCACGGAAAACATGATCAGCGGCCATGCCATCCACCCAGGGGATATCCTCACCGCTTCTAACCAGAAGACCATTGAGGTCAACAACACCGATGCAGAAGGCCGCCTCACCTTGGCAGATGCCCTGGTGTTTGCGGAAAAGCTGGGCGTTGATGCCATCCTCGATCTGGCTACCCTGACCGGTGCTTGTGTGATTGCTCTGGGGGAAGAAATTGCCGGCTTGTTCACCCCAGATGAGACGCTGGCCCAGGAGCTACAGCAGGCTGCCAATCTTTCCGGCGAAAAAATCTGGCGCCTGCCGCTGGAAGAAGGCTACTTCGAGGGTCTCAGCTCCATTGTGGCCGACATGAAAAACACCGGCCCCCGCTCAGGGGGATCCATCACCGCTGCCCTGTTCCTGAAGCAGTTTGTGGAGAAAACCCCTTGGGCCCACCTGGATATAGCAGGCCCCGTTTGGACAGAGAAGGATGCAGGCTACAACAACAAAGGGGCCACCGGTTATGGGGTGCGCACCCTGGTGGAGTGGGTCTTGGCGCGGCAAGCCGCAGCAGCTTGCTCATAACCCCGCCTTTCTGGACGTTGGGCCTTGAAAAAGCATCTACTGAGGGAGGAGCCAAGGGCTGCTTGGCTGGAGCTGTCCGATCCCTAAAATAGGCTTAAAAAAGAGTCTAGGTATTGAGTAGCACTTTGCAAGGCTTCCCCTCTGAGAATAGGATCCCTGCATTAAAGTAGCCGGCACAAGGCCCCCTGCGCGGGATCCTCCCATGAAAGACCTTTACCGCGAGCTGGAATTACAGCCCAATGCAACTTTAGAAGAAATTAAATCTCTATCGGAATAAAACAAGAGGAAGCTAAAATTGATCATACCTTTGCCACCAAAAGTGACACTATACTGGGTGCCCTCTCGCTTTTAGTCCTGAGCTTGTTCATTGGTGCCTTAAGTAGCTCAATCGGGCTTGTGCTCTTTCTAATCTCAGTTATTAGTCTTTTTATGGCCATTTTTGATAAAGGATATAGCAAGTCGCAAGTTGAGAGCGCTAAGAAGCTACAGGAAGAGGCAAAATCAGTAATAGCCCAGATAGAGAAAGATAGGAACTCGAAGCTTTCCCAGCTTGAGCTTCACTGTAGAAGTAGGATCGATCATTTTAAAGCTGTCCCTATCGAATCTATATCCCCATTTTATAAGTGGGCTGAGTGGGGAGGATCAGCTATTTTTGCTAACTGCAATGAAGGAAAAGGCAGATGCTAAAAGCCTAGAAGAAAACTTGAAGATAGCGGCTGGAGTTGCTGTGGGTATTGGCATACTAGCCGCCTTATTTGGGCTGGGAGGTGGATTTCACCCATTCTGAATCTCAAGAAGAGGCAAAACACTGCTTCATCTCCTGCAGCACCTGGGCATCTTGAGAGGCCGTTCTCGCGCCCGCTTGAGCAGCCCAGCACTTAAGACTCTCGATTTGGTCGCGGGCAATCGAGGCCAAAGGCACGGTTTCGCGGATGGCCTGCAGGATATCCTCTTGGGTAAAGTCCCGCCGAGTGCTGCTGCCACTGCCCCCAAAGGCGTTGTACATGGCATCTACGATGGCTTGCTCGATCTCGGCCCCGCTGAAGTCCTGAGCTGTGGCTGCCAAGGCTTCCAGGTCGAACTCCCGCAGGCGGCTGGGGCGCAACCGCTGCAAATGCACCCGGAAGATCTCTTTGCGCTCAGCGTGGGTGGGCAGGTTCAAGAAGAAAATCTCGTCAAAGCGGCCCTTGCGCAACAGCTCTGGCGGCAGCAGCGGCACGTTGTTGGCAGTGGCCACAATGAAAACGGGGCTGGTCTTCTCCTGCATCCAGGTAATCAGGCTGCCAAACACCCGGCGGCTGGTACCAGAATCTCCATCGGCACTGCTGGTGATGTTGCCAAAGGCTTTGTCGATCTCGTCGATCCAAAGCACGCAGGGGGCCATCGCCTCCGCCAGTTGGATCATCTGCCGCACCCGGCTTTCCGACTCGCCAACGATGCCGGCAAACAGCCGCCCAGCATCCAACCTCAGCAGGGGCAACCGCCACTCATTGGCGATGGTCTTGGCGGAGAGGGATTTGCCGGTGCCCTGGATCCCGACCAGCAGCACGCCTTTGGGGTTGGGCAGGCCATAGCGACGCGCCTCTTCGGTAAAGGCTTCTTGCCGCACTCGCACCCAGGCCTTGAGGTTATCCAGGCCCCCCACGCTTTTGAGGGTCTCGCGGGCGGTGAAAAACTCCAGGATGCCGGTTTGGCGGATGGCCTGCTTTTTCTCCTCCAGCACCAGGTCGATATCGGCTTCGTTGACCTCCTGCTTGGCGGCCAAAGCGCGGGCCAAAACGCGGCGGATACGTTCTCGGCTCAGCCCTTGACAGGCTTTGACCAGTTGCTCGCGGGCCAGAGGGGTGAGCTTGAGTTTATCTGGGGCCACGTAGAGCTGGATGAGGCGGCTGATCTCTTCGCTATTGGGCAAGGGAATATCGACGACGGTGACCTCCTCTGCCAGGTCGCTGGGCACTTCCAGGGTGTGGCTGAGCAGGATCAGCATCTTGCGGGTGCGCTTGAGCTCGCGGCTGAGGTTTTTCAGCTCCCGGATGATGGGAGCGTTTTTGTCGCTGCTGGCGTTGCGCAACACAAAGTGCAGATCCCGCAGCACAAACAGGGTGTCCTCGTTGGGGGCAGAGCGCCACACCCGCCCCAGAGCTGCCATGATGGAGCCCCGATCCTCGCCTGTATCTTGCCAGCCCCGCACCAAGTCCCAGAACAACAATTGCCGCGGTGGGTCTGTCCGTCTGGCTACTTGGGTTAGCACGGCATCGGCAGGCTCTTCTTCTGGAGAGACCAAGTAAACCAGGGGGTAGCGGGCCCGGATCATCAAATCCAGCTCTGTCACCAGCCCTGCTTGCAGCTCCGCCGGGATCTCGACCAGGGCAGGATCCCTGCTGTCTGGATTTGTTTTTCTTGCGGCTTCTGTCATCGCCTCTGGAGTTTAGAACATCCTTACTTCATCTTCCTCTCACTTGTTCAGAAACCATTTGGATTGGAACAGCCAATAAGCAGCAAAATGCTCACGGTTGAGCTTCACGGTTGATCTTTAGGATAGGGCAGGGATCCCTTGCAGTTCGGCCAGCATGGTGCGGGCTGTCTGGGTGGGATCGGCAGCTTCCATCAAAGCCCGCACCACAGCTACACGGGTGGCCCCAGCTCGACGCACCTCGGGCAGGTTGTGGGGATCGATGCCGCCGATGGCAAACCAGGGCAGGTGGGCTTTCTCGGCAGCCAGGCGCACGTACTCCAGGCCGGCAGGGGGTTTCTCCGCTTTGGTGGGGGTGGGGTAAACGGGGCCGACGCCAATGTAGTCCACGTCGCTGTTCAGGGCTTGGGCCAGCTCTTCGGCGTTGGTGGTGGACAGGCCAATGAGCCGCTGGGATCCCAGGAGGTGCCGAGCTTGGGCGACCGGCAGATCCGTCTGGCCCAGGTGAACCCCATCAGCCTGGCTGACCAGAGCCAAGTCCACCCGGTCGTTGACGATCATCAGCGCCTGGTAGCGGTCGCACAGCTGCCGCAGCTGTTTGAGATCCCGCAGCATCTCGCCGTCGGGGAGGTTTTTGCGGCGATATTGCACCAGGGTCACCCCACCCCGCAGGGATTTTTCCACCACCTCTAGCCAGTGGGGCACAGGGCTGGTCACCAAATAAAGATGGGCTGCCAGGAGACGCTGCCGCAGGGATCCGCCCAGCAGTTCACTTTCCAAGACGTAGAGCCGATAGCGCATGTCTTTGGCCAGCTTGGCCAGGCCAGGGGCCACCCAGTGGTGGGATTCGGCCAACTTGCCGTATTCTTCTAACACCCGCAGGGCTTCTTGCACACGGCTGCAATTGGCTTGCAAGAGATGGCGGAGATCCCGCCGTTGCTCCTCTTGGGGGTGGGAGATCTGGGTGCCTGGATCGGCGGGGGTATCGCGGGCCAAACGCAGGGGATCGCTGTGCCAGCGGGCTAGGGCTTGGCGCATGGCCTTGCATTCGGCAGAGAGCTCTCCCTCTTCCAGGCCGAAACGAAACCATTCTTCCAATACCCGTAGTCCTTCACGAGCTCGATCGAGGTTGGCATCCAGAATACGGGCGACGGCCTGGGGTTTCATGTTCCCTATACGTGGGAAGAGAGTTGCTTAATTTTTACCAAAAAAATGCGCCTAAAGCCCCGTCCTACCCTTAGCCGGAAGCAAGTCAGTAGGGTGGAGAGTAGTCAATTCACTGTAAATCACTGTAAATCGGAATGGTTTCCCTGAGGCTGTCCTTGGCCCTGAGGAGAAAGAGGGTGATGCCATAAGGCGTTAAGAAAGGCTTGCTGCGGCGTGTGTCCCCAGGCGAAGGCCCGTGGGCCGGCCCCTTCCGGCAAGTAGGCCCAAGCATAGCGCTCGCAGGCGGGAAAATAGCGGATCTCCCACCAAGTTCCCCCTACAGGCACATCTTTCACTGCCCGCAAGAAAGGGCCGCGATGGCGGGTGAGGCGCTCTTCTATAAAGTAGGGGCCTTCCAGCTGAAGGGCTTCTACCGCTGCAATAAGCTCGGCTCGTTGTCGCTCATTTCGGATCATCTCCCGGGTTCCCCTCTTGGATTGGCTCTATTCTATGAGGAGATTTCTGGTGAGCTGGGGGATCCCTCTTGATTCAGCCCAGATTGCGCCTACGGCAAGCTGTGGAAACCCAATGGAATCCAACGAATCCACCGCAGGTGCTGTGTCTGAGCAATGGACACGGGGAAGATGAGGTGGGCAGTCGCCTTGCTGTTGCCCTAGTCCAACTGGGGATCCCGGTGCAAGCCTTGCCGATTGTGGGAGAAGGGACAGCCTACCAACGCCAAGGGATCCCCCTGCTGCCCATTGCCCAGGTGATGCCGTCGGGGGGGTTTATTTATCAGGATTGGCGGCAGTTGTGGCGGGATTTGCGGGCCGGTTTGCTGGGGCTGACGGGGCGGCAATTGGCGTTGGTTCGGCGGGCAGCAGCCCAGAGGAACCTGGTGCTGGCCGTGGGGGATATTGTGCCCTTGCTGATGGCGTGGTGGAGTGGGATCCCCTACGTCTTTGTGGGCACGGCCAAGTCGGACTATTACTGGCGAGATGAACGGGGGCCCTACCGACGCCCCTGGATCCCTTTTGGGCAGCCGGTTTCCGATTACCTGCCCTGGGAGCGCTGGCTGATGGCCCACCGACGCTGCCTGGGTTCTTTTTTGCGGGATGAGCTGACGGCTACAGCTTTGCAAAAACGGGGCCTGAGGGCCTTCTACCTGGGTAACCCGATGATGGATGGCCTGGAGCCACGCGGGGCATTGCCTTTGGATCCCCACCGGCCGGCCTTGCTGCTCTTGCCCGGATCCCGTCCGCCGGAAGCCTATCGCAACTGGGCTCTGATGATGCAGGTGGTGGAGCGGCTCCCAAAGGAGCTGCAAGTCTATGCTGCCCTCAGCCCCAACCTGGAGCGAGACCCGCTTCAGGCTCGGATCCCATCTCAGCGCAGCGATGTGCTTCTGGTTTGGGGGGACTTCGGGGCCTGTGCCCAACGAGCAACAGTGGTGCTGGCCATGGCGGGAACGGCCACCGAGCAATGTGTGGGCTTGGGAAAACCGGTGGTGACCCTGCCGGGAGAGGGACCGCAGTTTACCCCGCGCTTTGCTGAAGCGCAGACCCGTCTTTTGGGATCCGCCGTCCACCTGACCTCAGTGGAGCAGGCTCCCGCCGTGGTTGGCCGGATTCTGGAACGCCTGGCCGCCGATCCCAACTACGCGGCTGAGTTGCAGGCCCATGGACGCCGCCGCATGGGATCCCCAGGGGCCGCCCGGCGCATTGCCGCTCAACTTCGAGATTGGCTCCGGCCAGCCGGCCCGACTTTGGAACCGTTCGAGCCGGGTATATCGTGAAATAGAGAACGAGCGATTCAAAAGCCTGACTGATTTCCGTTGGATCCAGTTTTCCGTTTTATTTAGCATTTAATGATGTCAAACCTTTTGGGGTTGGAGAGCAGTTGGTGGATCCCTTGCTATGGGTGGGCGGGAACAGCTTTGGCCATTCCCTGGGCAACGGGGTGGGTCAAGCGCAGTGGCCCGCGTCCGGCAGCTTACCTCAACATCCTTCTGACTTTTGCCGCCTTTGCCCATGGCCTTTGGCTGTTGCGGCAGGTTTGGGGTCGGGATCCCCAGATCTTGAACTACCTCTGGTTTCGGGTGGCCGATTTGGATTTGACTCTGTCTTTGGAGATCTCGCCCCTGACAATGGGGGCCGTCGTCTGGATCAGCGGTTTGAGCTTGCTGGCCCAGATCTATGCGCTGGGGTATTTGGATAGGGACTGGGGCCTGGGTCGCTTTGCCGCCCTGATGGGCTTTTTCGAGGGGGGAATGACAGGGATCGCCCTCAGCGACTCGCTGTTTTTCAGCTATGCCCTGCTGGAGATGCTCACCCTTTCCACCTATTTGCTGGTGGGCTTTTGGTACGCCCAGCCTCTGGTGGTGACGGCGGCGCGGGATGCTTTTTTAACCAAGCGGGTAGGGGATCTGTTGCTGCTGATGGGGGTGGTGGCAATTTCCAACTTTTCTGGGGCCTTGACCTTTTCCGGCCTGCGGGACTGGGCGGCTACGACTAGCTTGGATCCCACCTGGGCGGCTTTGATGGGGTTGGCTTTGATTGCAGGGCCCTTGGGCAAATGCGCTCAATTTCCGCTGCACCTGTGGCTGGACGAGGCGATGGAAGCGCCCAACCCGGCTTCGATTTTGCGCAATTCGGCAGTGGTGGCCTGCGGGGCTTTTGTGCTGATTAAGCTGCAACCGCTACTGGCCCTGTCGCCGATTACGAATGGGGTCTTGGTGGCCATCGGCACGATCACAGCCCTGGGCGGATCCCTGGTGGCCTTGGCGCAAATCGATATCAAACGCACCTTCTCCTACTCCACGAGTGCCTACTTGGGGTTGGTGTTTGTGGCAGTGGGAATGCAGCAGCCGGAGCTGGCCCTGGAGTTGCTGCTCATGCACGGCTTGGCTAAGGCGCTGCTGTTTATGGGGGTGGGATCCCTCATCTACACCACCTCTACCCAAGATTTGACAGAGCTGGGGGGCCTGCGCAGCCGCATGCCGGCCACGGTGGCCGCTTTTGCCGTGGGATCCCTGGGGATGGTGGCTCTGCTGCCGCTGGGGTGCTTTTGGACGCTGACCCGCCTGGCGCTGGTCTACAGCGGGGTGCAGCCGGCCCTGGTGGGGGTGCTGCTGCTGGTGAATGGGCTGACGGCTCTCAACCTGGCGCGGGTGTTTGGCCTGGTCTTTTTGGGATCCCCTCAACCCAAAACCCGCCGGGCCCCTGAGGTGGGCTGGCTGATGGCTCTGCCCATGGGCATCCTGACGGTGCAAACCTTGCTCATGCCCTGGCTGTTGGGGCGCTGGGGGCTCTATCCCGACTGGAACCCGCAGCTGAGGTGGATGGCGGCTCTGCTGACGGCTGCTGGGCTGGTGGGGGCAGCCATTGGCGGCTGGCTGTACTGGGGGGACCAACGGAGGGTATATCTGCCCTGGCCGGAGTTGCAGGATCTGCTGGCCCACGACTTTTACACGGGGCACCTCTACCAAGCCCTGGTGGTGCAACCGGTCAGCGCCCTCTCCCGCGGATTGGAGTGGCTGGATCGCAACGGAGTGGACGGCTTGGTGAACGGGGTGAGCCTGGCCTTTTTCTTCAGCGGCGAAGCCCTCAAGTACACCCTGTCGGGGCGGATGCAACTCTATGTGCTGGTGATTGTCATCGGGATGGTGTTGGTTACAGCTTGGCTACTGCGTTCGCCCCATTTGGGGTTGGCCTATTGATGGGAGAGAGCCATGTTGAGCCTTTTGATTGGGATCCCGTTGTTGGGGAGCATCTTGATTGGGTTGATTCCCGAGCAGGCGGGGAAGGGCTTGCACCGGGCTTTGGCCTTGGGGTTTGGGTGGGTTTTGTTTGGCCTGAGCGCGGGGCTGTTGCTGATCTTTGACCCCCACCTTGGATCCCTGCAATTGGCGGAAAAGATGGCCTGGATCCCCCAGTTGGGCTTGGTTTACGAGTTGGGAGTCGATGGGATCTCTCTGCCTTTGGTGGTGATGACCGGGCTACTGGTGCTGATGGCCATTTGGGCCAGCGGCCAGGTGGAGCGGCCCCGCCTCTACTACAGCTTGGTGCTTATGCTGGCGGCAGCGGTGGCCGGAGCTTTTTTGGCTCAGAATTTGCTGCTGTTTTTCCTGTTCTATGAAGTGGAGCTGATCCCCCTGTATTTGCTCATCGCCATCTGGGGAGGGCCGCGCCGCACCTATGCCGCCACCAAGTTTTTGGTTTACACAGCTCTGTCAGGGATCCTCCTCTTGATTGGCTTTTTCGGCCTCAGTTGGCTGAGCGATGCCCACAGCTTTACCTACACCGTCCTGCAGGCCCACCCTTTACCTCGGCTGTCGCAGATCCTTTTGCTCATTCCCATTCTGCTGGGCCTGGCCATCAAGATCCCCTTGGTGCCCTTCCACACCTGGTTGCCGGATGCCCATGTGGAGGCTTCCACCCCCATTTCCGTGTTGCTGGCGGGTTTGCTTTTGAAGTTGGGCACCTACGGCCTGGTGCGCTTTGGCCTGCAGCTCTTGCCGGATGCCTGGGATCAAGCCGGGCCTTGGCTGGCCGGTTGGGCGGTGGTTAACGTGCTCTATGGATCCCTGAACGCCTTGGTGCAGCAGGATATGAAAAAGCTGGTGGCCTACAGCTCCATTGCCCACATGGGCTACATCCTCTTGGCTGTAGCAGCAGCCACTCCCCTCTCCCTGGTGGGATCCATCTTTCAGATGGTCAGCCATGGCCTCATCTCCTCGCTGCTGTTTCTTCTGGTGGGAGCCGTCTATGCCAACACCGGCACACGGGATCTCAAGCTGCTGCGGGGATTGCTCAACCCGGAGCGGGGCTTACCGCTTATTGGCAGCTTGATGGTGCTAGGGGTGATGGCCAGTAGCGGCACACCGGGCATGGTGGGCTTTATAGCTGAGTTCACCCTCTTTCGGGGCAGCTTTGCCGTCTTTCCCCTGCAAACGCTCCTGTGCATGGTGGGGACGGGATTGACGGCGGCCTATTTTCTGCTGATGGTGAACCGTGTCTTTTTTGGGCGCCTCTCGCAAGTGGCCATAGCCATGCAACGCCACGCCACTGAAGAGCGCCTGCCTGCTGTTGTTTTGGCAACGCTGGTGGTGTTACTGGGCCTGCAGCCTAGCTGGGCAACCCGCTGGGTGGAGTCCACCACCTTGGCCTTGGCCAAGGCTAACCTAGCTGGTGTTGCAGGACTGGTCACTGCCTTTCAGCTAGAAATCGCAGGAGCCCCGTACTGTACCCGTAGGGTCAGTGTCGGGAGGAATGCGGAAGTTATGATAGAACCATGACCCAAGTCCTGA